>DATMVI010000347.1:0-8404 GCA_035563275.1 Pyrinomonadaceae bacterium | reverse complement strand
CCATTTTTCTGAGGAGAAATCGATTACAACAGGCGCCGCGCTGGCGTGTCAAGCAGGCGCGCCGGCGCGCGGGTGCGCAAGTTTCGCGAGTTGCATCTTGCGGCATGATACCTTAAAACAGTATTCACCGCCGCGCGGGCGGCAGAGCGTGAAGGGGAAGGTTGTGACTCAAAGAGATGTTGGTCGAAAGCACGACTAAGACCCGGCTGCTGCGCCAGATGGGCGAGGCCATCAAGGACTTCGGGATGATCGAGGACGGCGACCGCGTGATGGTCTGCCTCTCGGGCGGCAAGGACAGCTACACGATGCTCGACCTCCTGCTCGACGTGCGCAAGCGCGCGCCCGTCCGCTTCGAGCTGCTCGCCGTCAACCTCGACCAGAAGCAGCCCGACTTCCCGGCCCACGTCCTGCCCGCTTACCTGGAGTCGCGGGGCGTCGCCTACCGCGTCGTCGAGCGCGACACCTACTCGGTCGTCAAGCGGCTCGTCCCCGAGGGCAAGACCTACTGCTCGGTCTGCGCGCGCCTGCGCCGCGGCATCCTCTACCAGACGGCGCGCGAGGAGGGCTGCACGAAGGTCGCGCTCGGCCACCACGCCGACGACATCATCTCGACCTTCCTTCTGAACATCCTCTACGTCGGCCAGCTCAAGGCGATGCCGCCCGTCCTGCGCTCGGACGACGGGCGCAACACCGTCATCCGCCCGCTCGCCTACTGCCGCGAGCGCGACATCGCGGCCTACGCCGCTGAGAAGGAGTTCCCCATCATCCCCTGCGACCTCTGCGGCTCGCAGACGAACCTCAAACGCGCCCGCGTCAAGCGGCTCGTCGAGGAGCTTGAGCGCGAGATACCGAACGTCCGCGCGTCGCTCCTGACGGCGCTCACCAACGCCGTCCCCTCGCACCTCTTAGACCCCGGCCTCTTCGACTTCCGCAACCTCCGCGCCGCCAGCGGCGACGTGGAGGCCGAACTCGACGCCGCGCTCGGCCACGCCGACGCGCCCGAGGCGCCCGCGCTCGTCTCCATCGCGTCGAACTAACCGAATGGCTGCGAAGAAACCAGCGAAGAAGCCGGCGAGGAAGCCGGCCAAGAAGGCCGCCGCGAAGCCGACGAAGAAGCCGGCCGGCAAGGCCGCGAAGAAGCCGGCTGCCAAAAAGCCCGCGCCCCAGACCGCGAAGAAGGCCGCGCCGCCCCCGGCGAAGAAGGCTTCGAAGAAGGGCGCGGCCAAAGCCCCGGCGAAGGCCGGCCCCGTGGCGCGCGCCGCGAAGGCGAAGGCCGACGTGCTCGACTTCGGCGCGTTCCCGCCGGGCGCGGTCACGAAGCACTCGACGACGCTCTGCCTCGGCTGCGTCTTCCGCCTCTTCACCAAACAGCTCGGCCTCGCGCCGCGCGCGGCCCACGCCGAGATTCGCCGCTACGCCCCGACCGTCGAGGAGTTGACGGCGCGCGAGCCGCAGCGCCCCTTCTTCAAGGCCGCCGGCGAGAAGAACGCGCGCTGCCCCTTCTGCGACGCCGCGCGCCGCTGGCACGCGCGCGTGGACACCTACCGCGTCGAGGGCGGCAAGGCGTCGGACGCCGCGCGCCGCGCGCTCGTCAAAAACCTGCCCGCCCGCGACCAGCAGTTTCAGGTTCACGAGGAGAAGAGGACGGCGCGCGCCGTCTTCTTCGAGTGGCTGGAGCGTCTGGGTCAGGGGCTGGATTTCGAGGACGACCGCGCGTGGATGAAGGCGGCGGCGCGCGCCTACCTCGAACGGCGCGAGCCGCGCGCGGACTGGGCCGCGGAGTTCGAGGGGCTGCGGCAGGTGCGCCGCTCGCACCGGCTCGACGCGGGCTGGGAGCGCGACGGCGACCGCCTCTTCCTCGCCCCCGCGCTCTACAACGACGTGCTCCTCGTGCAGTACCTCGTCAGCCGCTCGCACCGCCACGGCGGGCGCACCTTCGAGGGCCGGCTCACCCTGCCCGAGTTCGTCCGCCGCCTCCGCTCGGCCGGCCACCTCGACGCCCACGGCATCACCGACCGCGACCAGTTCGACGTGCTCGAAAAACTGGTCGAGCGACTCACCGGCGGCGACGCCCCCGCCCGCCTCCACTTCATCGTTGACCGCCGCGACCTCCTCGACAAAGTGAAGGAGATCGCGAAGCAGTAGACGGAAGGGAGTAGACAGTAGCCAGCAGTCAGTAGTCAGTAGAAAAACTTTCGGGGGCGGCAGTTGACGTTAATAAGCTCGACTGCCGCCCCCGAATCTACTAGCTACTGACTGCTGGCTACTGTCTACTCCCGTCCCATCTTGTTGAAGTGGAGCCGCAGGGGCGTGCGGAGCGAGATGTCGCGCAGCTCGAAGATGGCGTAGCGCGGGTTCTCGATGCGGACGAGTTGGTAGACGCCGGCCGCGCCCGCCGCCGCCGTGCTGTTGCCCCGACGCTCTTCGAGGTAGCGTCGGGCCGACTCGCCGCCGGGCCGCGCGTCGCTCGTGTAGTCGCCCACCGCGTCCACGGCGTAGGACTTCAGCAGCTTCGGCCAGTAGCGCGCGAAGAGCGACGAGTTGGCGAAGACATCGGCCCACACGAGCTGGCCGTTGCGCGCGACGACGACGCCGACCACGCCCGGCTGAAGCACCTCGCCCTCCAGAGCCTTCACGTAATCTTCGAGCTGCGAGGCGACCTTGCGGTTGGCGTAGACCTCTTGGTAGGTGTCGGTGCCCGTCTGCGTGCCGAGCTTCTGGTTGTTGGCGCTGACCTCCTTCCACACCTCGCCCTGCTCCCTCTTGTCCTGCGCCGCCGCGCGCAGCTTCGGGTGCGAGATGGCGCCGAGGCTGGTGAAGCTGTCGGCCATGACGACGGGCCGCGGCGCGCCCTCCGCGACGCCATCCTGCCGCGCGGCGTGCGACGCGCGGTGCGACCAGCGGCCGCTCTCGACGCAGAAGACGTTGAGGCTGACGGGGACGCTCACGGGCGGGATGATGAGGTCGTCCTGCACGATGCGATCCTGCTTGCCGCCGACGACCACCTCGCCCGCGAGCAGCAGCAGCTTGCGGCCCGAGCGGTTGACGAGCGCCAGCTCGTTGACCGACGCGCCGCCCTCGCCGACCCTGTTCATCGCCACCTGCTGCCGGCGCGCGTTCGGCGTGCGCCCCCGCCCCCGGCGCGCGGCCACGGCCCCCGCGCCCTTCTCGGTGATGACGACCGTGCCGGCCCTGATGCCTTCGTCGAGCGTGATGTAGTCGCCGGCGGCGACGAGGTCGCGCCCGCGCACGGGGAAGAGCGTCAGGTTCTTGTAGGTGACGGGCGCGAGCACCGTCCAGCCCGTCCGGTTCGGCCTCAGCGTCGGCCCGTGCGTCGGGCCGTGCGCGGCCCCGCGGCCGACGGCGGGACTCAACGCCGCCGCGATCAGGACGGCCGCGCACAGCGCGGCGAGCGCGACCCTCGAACTCCGAAAGTGTTTCATCTCTTGCCTCCTCACAACGTGTTTCCGCGAGGACGAAGGTGGCGCTCTCGACGGCGGAGGCGAGGCCGAATCCGTCGCGCGGCCGGCCCGTGGCCGGCGGCCGCTCGCGCCGAGCTTTTTCGTCTGGCGGGTGAACGCGGGCCGGGCCGCGAACTTGCGAGGGGCCTTGCGGAAATTTGTTGCCGCCGCGCCGAGGCGGCGTTGTCCGCGACTTAAAAACGTCAGGGACGGAAACGCGGGCGGGGGCATTCGGGTTGACGCTGACTTCGCTCAACCCGCCCGCTCACGCCTGCGGCCCTGTCCCTTAACTCGGAACCCGGAACTTCATTATTTAGCTTCGCGCGCGCGGCCGTCGTCGGCGAGGGCGGGCGGGGCGGAGGCGACCGCGTCGCCCGCGGCCGGCGGCTGGCGGCGGTAGCGGTGCGTCACGGGGCGTCGGCGGCCGATGCCGATGGCGTTGCGCGAGATGATGAGCGTCGGCGGGAGTTGCCGGCGCTTGAACTCGTTGGCGGGCGACTCGACGCGGTTGAGGATGTCGTAAACGAGCGCGGGGTCGTGGCCCTCGTTGATGATCTCGGAGGGCGTGGCCTTGCGCTCGAAGTAGAGTTGGAGGACGGGGTCGAGGAGGTCGTAGGGCGGGAGCGACTGGTCGTCGAACTGGCCCGGCGCGAGTTCGGCCGAAGGGCGCTTGTCGATGATGGCCCGCGGGACTAGCTCGCCGTCGCGGTTCAGTTGGCGCGCCAGCGCGTAGACTTCGGTCTTGAGCACGTCGCCGATGACGGCGAGGCCGCCGTTCGTGTCGCCGTAGAGCGTGCAGTAGCCGAGCGCCAGCTCCGACTTGTTGCCGGTCGAGAGCAGCAGCCGGCCCTCGGCGTTAGAGATCGTCATCAGGATGTTGCCGCGCAGGCGCGACTGTATGTTCTGGCGCGCCAACTCCCCCGCGGCCGTCTTCGGCTCGCGCAGGCCCAACTCCCCGGCGAGCACCTCGTAGGCCCCGGTGATGGGCCGCTCGGCGACCGGCATGCCGAGGTTCTTCGCCAGCGCCAGCGAGTCGTCGATGCTGCCGCGCGAGGAGAAGGGCGAGGGCATCATCACGCCGAGGACGTTTTCCGCGCCGAGCGCCTCGCAGGCGAGCGCCGCGACGACGGCCGAATCGAGGCCGCCCGAGAGCCCCAGCACGGCGCGCGCGAAGCGGTTCTTGCGCGCGTAGTCGCGGACGCCCAAGACGAGCGCGCGGCGCACGGTCTCGATGTCGTCGCCGGGCAGGCACGTCTCGTCGCGCACGCCGCACTCCAAGTCCACCGTGCCGACGAACTCCTCGAACGCGGGCGCTTGCAGGATGGTCTCGCCGCGGCAGTCGGTGACGAGGCTCGCGCCGTCAAAGATGATGCCGTCGTTGCCGCCGACGAGGTTGACGTAGACGACGGGGACTTTGGCCGCGCGCGAGCGGTGGGCGACCATCGCGCAGCGCTGCCCCATCTTCGCCTTGTTGAAGGGCGAGGCGTTGGGCGAGACGAGCACGGTCGCGCCCAGCTCGATGACTTCGTCGGTCGGGTCGTGCGGGTAGAGCCGCTCGCGCCAGAACGTCTTGTCGTTCCAGAAGTCCTCGCAGACGACGACGCCGAGCCGCTCCTTCTCCAGCTCGAAGAGGCGTCGCCCCTTCGCCGACTCGAAGTAGCGCGGGTCGTCGAAAACGTCGTACTCGGGGAGCAGGGTCTTGTCGGCGAAGCCCACGAGCTGGCCGTCGCGGATGACGGCGGCCGAGTTGTAGAGCTTGCGGCCGTGGGCGGCGCGCGTCGGGCGGACGGTGCCGACGACCGCCGTCAGCCCTTCGGTGGCGGGGATGATGCGTTCGAGCGGCTTGAGCGCGGAGTCGACGATGTCGCGGTCGAGGAACCAGTCGAGCGAGGTGTAGCCCTGCACGGCCACCTCGGGGAAGACGACGAGGTCTGAGCGGTCGCGCCGCGCCTGCTCGATGGCGCGCAGGATTTTCTCGACGTTGCCCTCGTAATCGCCGTTCGTCGTGTCGATCTGCCCGATGGTGACGCGCATGCCCGGAAGGATAGCGCAAATAAAAAACAGTTTCGAGTTTCGGGTTCAAAGTTTTGAGTTCAGGGCGGGGCATAAACAGCGCCGCGGGCGGTGGCCGGCGGGTTTGACGTTAACGTCACCCGAACCCGCCCGCTCCCGCCCGCGGCTCCGTGAGGAAGCTGTCTTTGACTCGAAACTCGGAACCGTCTTCGACGGCGAAGCCGTTCAGCACATGCCGTCGCAGAAGGCCCCGCGGACGGCGTAGAGGGTGATGGCGACGCCGGCCGCGACGCCGCCCCAAATGATCGCCTTCGTGGACGGCGAGAGGCCGCCGCCCTGACGCTTGAACTGCGCCACGTCCGCGTAGGCGACGGCCCGCGCCGCGCCCGTCTTCGAGTCGGTGACGGTGAAGGAGTCCGCGCCGGCCTCGCTGACGTAGCCCTTCACTTTGGTGTTGTCGCGCAGTCTGACCTCGACGCGCGACTTGGGGCCGACGCCGGCGCGCTCGACGCCGGCGCGGGCCTTGTCGGCCGCGGCGTCGGCGGCCTGCGCGTGCGTGTTCCGGAGGCCGAATGAGAGCGTGACGAGCAGGGTCGAGAGGATTACTGCGAAGCTTCTTTTAAGCATGTTTCGTCTTTCCTTATCCATCTGAAATACGTCCGCGAACGGGCGCGCCCGGCTTTTATTCAAGCGCCGTACCACGCGCGCGGGCGGGCCGCGCCGGCCATTCGCCGCGGGTTTCGACGGTCTTGGAGGGACGACGCTGCGCGGCTTCGGCAGCCTAATTCTTTCGTCCGACGTGTTTTTCCTGCGCCGCGAAGAACAGAACCGCGGGCGGCGGCGAACTGCCGACGGTTACGTCAAAGCTCTATGCCGACGTAACCGTCAACCGTTCGCCGCCGCCCGCGGTTCTGTTCTAACCGCTCGCCGCTCTTCTTCGTGTCTGTCGTCGAACTGCTTGGCGGGGCCGTGTGTCAGGCTTTCACTGACCAGCGTAAAGGGGTAGGTCGCCTCCCGGGAGGCGGTTCGAGCCGAGGCCCGACCGATACGCGCGCCGGAGCGCCACAGCCCCGCGCCGCGGATTATACGCCCAACCCCGCCCCGCCGCCCAACAATTATTCCGCCGTCGGCCCCGCCGCCGAATCCTCGCGCCGGGCCCCGGCGAAGCTCCGACCCTCGAAGCGACTTTCTCGATTCACGATTGACGGCCCTTGCCCTTCCCGTGCCCGCCGCCGCCCGGCGTCTCGATGCGGACGCGGTCGCCGGCCTGTAGCTCCCAAGAGCCTTTCGCGTCAACCTTGCGCGCGCGCCCCTGCCGGATGATGCGGTCGCGGCCGGGCGCGCCCTCGCCGCCGCCTTCGAGGCCGTAAGGTCGCAGCCGGCGCCGGTCGGCGAGGAGCGAGACGCGCGCCGGCACGAGCGTCTCGAGTTCGCGGACGACGCCGTCGCCGCCGCGCGAGCGGCCCCGCCCGCCCGAGCCTTTGCGCAGCCTGTAGGCGCGCACGCGCAGGGGGTAGGCGTATTCGAGCGCCTCGGCCGGCGTGTTGAGGCTGTTGGTCATGTGCGTGTGGACGCCGCCGACTCCGTCGCTTCCCGGCCGCGCGCCCATCCCGCCCGCGACCGTCTCGTAGTAAGCGAACTCGCGCCCGGTGCGCGGGTCGCGCCCGCCCACCGTGAGGTTGTTCATCGTCCCCTGACTCGCCGCCGGGACGCGCCCCGGCAGCGCCCGCGCCAGAGCCTTGAAGAGCACGTCCACGAGGCGCTGCGAGGTCTCGACGTTACCGCCGGCGACGGGCGCGGGGTGCGCGGCGTTGACGACCGTGCCCGGCGGCGCGACGACCTCGATGGGCTCCATCAGCCCCGCGCTCGCCGGCACTTCCTCCGCGCCGACGAGGCAGCGGAAGACGTAGGCGACGGCCGAGACCGTGATGGCCTCGACGGCGTTGACGGGGCCCGAGACCTGCGGCGCGCTGCCGGTGAAATCCACACGGGCGCGGCCGCCGCGCACCGTCACGCGCACGCGCAGGGTCACGGGGCCGTCGCCCACGCCGTCCGAGTCGAGGGCGTCTTCGGCCTCGTAGACGCCGTCGGGGATCGTCGCGATGGTCGCGCGCATGAGGCGTGCCGAGTAGTCTATGAGGTGGCCGGCGTATTCGCTCGCTTCAGCCAGACCGGCGCGGCCGACGATCTCCAGCAGCCGCGCCGCGCCCGCCTTCAGCGAGCCGATCTGCGCCTCGAAATCCGCGCGCCGCTCGGCCTCGACCCGCACGTTGGCGAGCACCAGACGCATCACGTCCCCGGCCACCCGCCCGCCCCGCACCAGACGCACCGGCGGCAGCCGCAACCCCTCGCCGTACACGTCCGTCGCCAGCCCCATCGAGCCGGGCGTCGCCCCGCCGATGTCGGCGTGGTGGGCGCGGTTGGCGACGTAGAAGATGGCGGGCGGCGGGTGGCGGGTGGCGGATTGTAAAGCGGCCGGCCTCGCTGATTCCGCGGCCCGCCGCCCGCCGCCCGCCATCGGATCGAGGAAGACTCCCGCCACCAGAGTCACGTCGGGCAGGTGCGTGCCTCCGGCGAAGGGGTCGTTGAGGGCGACCACGTCGCCGGGGCCGGGCGGCGCTTCGCGGAGCGCGGCGGCGACGGCCAACGGCATGCTGCCCAAGTGGACGGGCATGTGGTCGCCCTGCGCGACGACGCGGCCCGCGCGGTCGAAGACGGCGCAGGAGTAATCCCGGCGCTCCTTGATGTTGGGCGAGTGGGCCGTGCGCCGCAGCACCAGCCCCATCTCCTCGGCCACGGAGGTGTAGAGCGCGCGGTAGATTTCCAGCGTCGTCGGGTCGAAGTCTCTTTTCATTCGGCGGCCCCGCGCGAAAAAAATTTCGCGCCGTGGTGGTTCCCCTAAGCCTTTCACGCCTTATAAGAGTAGGGAC
>DATMVI010000346.1:0-2283 GCA_035563275.1 Pyrinomonadaceae bacterium | reverse complement strand
GCGATGACGCTCACCGACGACAACTTCGCCTCCATCGTCGCGGCCGTCGAGGAGGGGCGCGGCATCTTCTCGAACATCAAGAAGTACCTGATGTACCTGCTCTCGTCGAACGTCGGCGAGATCGGCCTGATGGCCGGGGCGACGCTCGCGGGGCTGCCGCTGCCGCTCTCGGCGGTGCAAATCCTCTACGTCAACCTCGCCACCGACGGGCTGCCGGCGCTCGCCCTCGCCGTCGACCCGCCCGAAGACGACCTCATGCGCCGGCCGCCCCGCGACCCGCGCGCGGGCATCTTCACGCGCCCCGTCGTGCTGCTCATGCTGACGGGCGGGCTGTGGTCGGCGGCCGTCAACTTGGGGCTGTTCGTCTGGGCCCTGAGGTCGGGGCGCGGCGTCGAGGAGGCGATGACGATGACGTTCGTCTCGCTCGTCCTGATTCAGTTCTTCAAGGCCTACAACTTCCGCTCCGACCGCCACTCGGTGCTGCGCCGGCCCTTCGCCAACAAGTGGCTCAACCTCGCCATCGTCTGGGAGCTGGTGATGCTGGCGCTCATCCTGTACGTGCCGCTGCTCGAAAGGGTCTTCGGGACTTACGGGCTGACGTGGACGGACTGGTTCGTCATCGTCGCCGCGGCCCTCACGGTCTCGCCCGTGCTGGAGCTGGCGAAGTGGGCGGAGCGGCGCGGGTGGTTCGGCGAGATGCGCTGAAGCCCGCGCCGCCGAGCCGAAGCGGGCCGGCGAGGTCGCGACTAAATCCTGCGCCGCCCGCCCGGCGCTGGTAGACTGCAAAGGCCGCGCGGCGGCGAAGACGTGACGGGGGAGGGGCGGTTGATGGCGAAGTGGGCGATGGGCTTGATCTCTTCGACGGGCTACTTCGGCATCGCCCTGCTCATGTTCGTGGAGAACGTCTTCCCGCCCATCCCCTCGGAACTGATCATGCCGCTGGCCGGCTACATGGTGGCGCGGGGCGAGCTGTCGTTCGTCGGCATCGTCATCGCGGGCGCGGTCGGAACCGTCCTCGGCGCGCTGCCGCTCTACTATCTGGGCCGGAAGATCGGCGACGAGCGCCTGAAAGAGTTCGCCGACGCGCACGGCCGTTGGCTGACCCTGTCGCGCGGAGACCTCGAAGCGGCCGGGCGTTGGTTCGACCGGCACGGCGGCGCGGCCGTCTTCTTCTGCCGGCTCATGCCGGGAATACGCTCTTTAATCTCGATCCCGGCCGGGCTCGGGAGGATGAGGCTGGGGCCGTTCCTCGCCTACACGACCGCGGGCGCGACCCTCTGGTCGGCGGCGCTCGCGGGCCTCGGTTACGTTCTGGGGAGCGGCTTTAGGCGGGCCGGCGAGTACCTCGACCCGGTTTCGTGGGTCGTGGTCGGCGCCGTCGTAATCGCCTACGTGGTGCGCGTGGCGCGGCACAAAAGGCGGCCGGCCGGGGGCGAGGGTTAGCGGAGGCGGGCGAAGCCGGCGCGCGGCGACGCCCTCCCGGGGCGCCGAATCCGTGAGCCTCCCGCCGTTTTTCGGCGGGGCCGACGAAAAGTCTTGACAGCCGCATCGCCTCTGGACTACTTTACGGCCCGCCCCCAAACCGGAGAGTTCGAAGCCCGATGTTTCAAGAGTCAAAGCAGCGCGCGGCCGTCTCGCTTTCGGCCGCCTCTTGAGCGTCGGCCTCCTGCTCCCGCGGCATTGTCCCCACGCGACGGCACGAAGATGCCGCGCGTTTCCGTCACTGAGTTTCACTTAATCAACGAGAGCGCCCCTCGCAAAAGCGCCCTTACGCCGTTCACCAGACTCCCCAATTCCCAAAAACTCTTTGACCGGGCTCGGCGGCAACTCGTGCCGTGAGACCCCGCGGCGGCGCGTCGCGCGCCGGCGTGGGCCTATACCTGTCGCCCGCCCGTGACGCCAGTTAGCTCTTGCCCGCTCCTACTCGGTCACTGTCGCCGGTCGAAGAGGTCTAATCGGTAGTCTCGGCACCACACCTCATTCTTGCGAAAGTCGGGAGCGTCAGTCCGCGCCTGCGAGGGCCGCAGTCCGCCCGCGAGAGCCTTACCGTGCGCTTCGCGTCTCAACCAAAGATTTTTGAGGATTACAAACATGCCTATCAAGGTTTCACTCCTCGTCTTCGGATTACTGTTCGCGGCGGCCGCGCAGGCGCATCCCGCGCGGGCGCAAACGCCCGGCGAAGGCGCGGCCCGGCCCGGCCTGTTCTACAGCGCCCTCGCGAACGCCTCGTCTGACCACCTGACGGCCGCGCGCGCCGAGGGCGGCGAAGCCGCCGCGGCCGAC
>DATMVI010000345.1:0-10041 GCA_035563275.1 Pyrinomonadaceae bacterium | reverse complement strand
CGCCGCGCGCGAACTCCCGCGCCACCGCCCGGCCCACGCCGGCCGACGCCCCCGTCACCACGACGACTTCCGCCTTCTTCGCTTTACCCATGAAACACCCTTAGCAGTCGGCAGTCAGTAGACGGCAGCGAGACCGTCTCTCTCGAACCGCCCCGATGATAGCATCAGCCGCCGCGCCGCGGGGCGCCGCCGACCGCCGTCTACTTCGCCGCCGCCCCCGCCGCGTTCTCGTGCGCGGGGCGGCCGGAGAGGGAGTTGGGCGCGTCGAGGTGCGCGCCGTCGTCCACGCCGACCGAGAGGCGGTCTACCAACTCGCCGCCGAGCCAGCCCGTCACGCCCGCGAGCAGGAAGCCGGCGAAGGAGAGCGCGAGCGCGAGCGTCGTCGGGTGGCGCGAGGCGGGGGCGGCCGGCGAGTCCCAGCGCAGCAGCAGGCTCCCGGTGAAGAGCAGCAGCACGACGACGTTGCCCGCCCCGTGCAGCAGCCCGACCCGGCGCGCGCGCGTGTCCTTCGGGATCGCGAGGTAATCGACGAGGCCGAACGGCGCGGCGAGCAGCCCGCCGACCACCCCGGCGGCGATCATCCAGAAGGCGACCAGCGACATGCTGTCGGCCCTCGCCGGGTCGCTCACGAGCAGGTAGACGATGTCGAAGATGACGGCCGTCGCCAGCAGGCCGAACGGGAAGGGAATCAACATCTGGTGGATCGGGTGACCCAGCGCTTTGGCCTTACTCTCCATAAAGTTCCTCCTTCCGGACTCGGGCGAGACCGGGCGGCGCACCGCCCCGGTTCGCATTCAACGCTAAAAGTTTGTCCTCAAGGTGACGTTAATCTTGAACGCGCGTTGCGTTTAAGTTCCGGGTTCCGGGTTAAAGACTAAAGAGGGCCGGAACCCGAAACCCGCTTCCGCGGCGGCGGGCGGTGTTGTATCTTGTGCGCCGTGCGGAAGGAGGGCGAATGAGCAAAGAGGGGCGTGACGGCGCGGACGAGTCGCCGAGCAAGCGGGAGCTTCAGCGCCAGATGGATGAGGCGCGCGACTCGATCAGCGAGACGGTGGCGGAGATCAAGACCGTGGTCGCGCAGCAGTACGAGGAGGTGCGCGAGCGGGTCGAGACGGTGCGCGAGGGCGTCGGCGAGGTGCTCGACTGGCGCGAGCAGTTCGAGCGCAACCCCGTCGTCTGGGGCGCGGGGGCCGTCTCGGTCGGCATCCTCATCGGCATCGGGCTCTCGCGCGCCTTCGACGGCGACGAAGGGCCGCCGCGCCGCGGCCGCCGCGCCAAAGAGCCGGGCGCGGGCCAGCGCCTCATGGGCGAGCTGACGGGCCTCGCCGACGCCGTGCTCCCGACCATCTCCGGCAAGATCAAAGAGATGTTCGGCCTCGACCTCACGGCCTACCTCGAAGAGACGAGGCGGAAACAACTGGCGGAGAAGCCTGCGCGCCCGCGCGCGGCAAAGAAGCGCGGCGCGGCGAAGTCCAAGGCGCGCAAGGGCGGCGCGAAGAAGGGAAGCGCGAAGAAAGGCCGGACGAAAGCGTCCTGAAGCGAGAACGCTAAATGGGGCCGCGCGCGGCGGCGGGCCGCCCTCAGCTTACGTCAACGGCCAACCCTGACGTAACTTGGCTGCTCCTTCCGGCCGGGTCGCGTACCCCTCGCGCCGGGGATGCGCGGAAGCCCGAAACGCGCGGCCGAAGGTTTGCGAACCGCGGGGCGCGCGTTATCGTAAAGGGCGAGGGAGGAGACGTTATGTACTGTCCGTCGTGTGGCAACGTGGTGTCCGAGGGGCTGAAGTATTGCAACCGGTGCGGGGCGAGCCTCGCCGGCGACGAGGCGGGGCCGGGCTGGGCCGGGCTGACGGGGCCGGCGTGGGCCATCTCGCTGGCGGCGGCCCTCATCACGCTCGGCGGGCTGTCGATGCTCTTCGTCCTCGCCCTCGTGCTCGTCAAGCGCGGGCAGGACTTGCCGCCGTCGGCCGGCATCATGGGGCTGGCCTTCCTCGCCCTAATCGCCCTCGTGGACTGGATGCTCATCCGCCAGCTCGCGCGCGTCATCGAGCTGCGCCGCGGCGGCGCCCCGGCTTCGCCTAAGCGGCGGGCCGAGCCGGCGCGCGCGCCGTCTGAGCTTGAAGAGCGCCCGCCCGCCCGGCTCGCCGAACCCCGCGAGTCCTACATCTCCGTCACCGAGCAGACCACGCGCACGCTCGAACACGCCCCCCGCGAGCGTGACACGCGCCCGCAGCCGCAGTGAAACATGCGCCCCGCGCCGACGCGGTTGCGCCGCGCCGCCCGCGATGCTACCTTTCGGGAAAAGTAATCAGAGACAGTAGCCAGTAGACAGTAGCCGGTAGCCGGTAGGCTCCGCACGAAGGACGCTGACGCCGACAAGCTGACGACTCACAAGCGACTGTCTTTCTACTGGCTACTGACTACCGACTACTGTCTACTTCTTTCGTCTACTTCTTCAGGAGGGCGCATGGAGACGGATTCGGGGAGCACCACTTCGGTCTGGATGGCGACGGGCGAGGTTCCCGCGGGCGAGCCGCTGCGGGGGGACGCGAGCGCGGACGTGTGCGTCGTCGGCGCCGGCATCGCGGGGCTGACGACCGCCTACTTGCTGGCGCGCGAGGGCAAGTCGGTCGTCGTCCTCGACGACGGCCCCGTCGCCGGGGGCGAGACGTGCCGCACCACCGCGCACCTCGTCAACGCGCTCGACGACCGCTACTACGAGCTGGAGCGTTTGCACGGCGAGCGCGGCGCGCGCCTCGCCGCCGAGAGCCACACGGCGGCCGTCGACCAGATCGAGGAGACCGTCGCCGAGGAGAAGATCGACTGCGACTTCGAGCGCCTCGACGGCTACCTCTTCGTCCCGCCGGGCGACTCGACCGAACAGCTCGGCCACGAGCTGCGGGCCGCGCACCGCGCCGGCCTGACCGAGGTCGAGTACGTCGAGCGCGTCCCTTACGACGGCTACGATTTCGGCGCGGCGCTCCGCTTCCCCTATCAGGGGCAGTTCCACATCCTCAAGTACATGGCCGGCCTCGCGGAAGCCTTCCGCCGGCGCGGCGGCCGCCTCCACACGCGCACGCACGCCGAAGAGATTAAGGGCGGCGCGGACGCGCACGTCACCACGGCCGACCGCTTCACCGTCAGGGCCGGCGCGGTCGTCGTCGCCACCAACACGCCGGTCAACGACCTCGTCGCCATCCACACGAAGCAGGCGCCCTACCGCACCTACGTCGTCGGCGCGCGCGTGCCCGCCGGCTCCGTCCCCCGCATGCTCCTGTGGGACACGCCCGACCCCTACCACTACGTGCGCTCGCAGAGCGTCCGCGACGGCGGCGACGCCTACAACGTGCTCATCGTCGGCGGCGAGGATCACAAGACGGGGCAGGCCGAGGACTTCGACGAGCGCTTCCGCCGCCTCGAGGAGTGGACGCGCGAGCGCTTCCCCATGGTCGAGTCGGTCGAGTACCGCTGGTCGGGGCAGGTGATGGAGCCCGTGGACGGCCTCGGCTACATCGGCCGCAACCCGCTCGACTCTGACAACGTCTACATCGCCACCGGCGACAGCGGCAACGGCATGACGCACGGCACCATCGCCGGCATGCTCATCCGCGACTTAATCCTCGGGCGCGACAACGCGTGGGCGACCCTGTACGACCCCTCGCGCATCTCCCTGCGCGCCGGGCTGGAGTACGCCAAGGAGAACTTGAACGTCGCGGCGCAGTACACCGATCTTTTGACGGGCGGCGAGGTCGAGTCGGCCGCGGAGGTCGCGCCGGGCGCGGGGGCCGTCGTCCGCCGCGGGCTGAAGAAGGTGGCCGTCTACCGCGACGAGCAGGGCGCGCTCCACGAGCGCTCGGCCGTCTGCGCGCACCTCGGCTGCGTCGTCGCGTGGAACGACAAGGAGAAGAGTTGGGACTGCCCGTGCCACGGCTCGCGCTACAGCCCCACGGACGGCCACGTCCTCAACGGCCCGGCCATCAACGGCCTCGCCCCGGCCGACGAGTAAACCCGCCGGGCCCGGCCCCCGGTTCGTCACCGCCTTCAGTCCGGCGCGCCCCAGACCGCCTCCGGTGCGCGCCGTCCGCCAGCCCGCCGAGATACGCAACTTGACGGCCCGCCTTACGTCACGGCAGCCCCGCGGCGGGGCGTCGGGCTGAGGGTTGTTTGACAAAGCCCTGCCCGCGGAATATCGTCCTCGTTGCCCTAGCCATCCGCCACGCACCTCCCGGCGCGCGCCGCAGGTCTTACCCCGTCCCATTTGAAATAACTTGGAGGCACCATGAGAACGATTGGCGTGACCCTTTTCTTTATCCTTGCCCTGCCTCTCGCCGCGCTCGCCCAAGAGCAGGCGTCGGCGACCACCCCGGTCATCGAGGGCGACGAGAAGTCGCTGAGGGCTCTGGAAATCAAGCTCAACGAAGCGCAGAAAGAGAGCCAAGCCAAAATAGAAGCGCTGTCCGGCACGGTTTCGGCTCTGACCAAGCAGATCACCGACAACCCCTTAGCCACCGACGCGGAGTTGAGGAAGGCCATCAAGGATAACGAGGGGCGTCTCAGACTGCTCGAGCAGATAAATCAGGAGAGGACGAAAATCGAGCTGACACTGGACGAGGTTCAGTATCA
Source organism: Pyrinomonadaceae bacterium (assembly GCA_035563275.1). GTDB lineage: Bacteria > Acidobacteriota > Blastocatellia > Pyrinomonadales > Pyrinomonadaceae > QHXN01. The sequence continues at coordinate 5,419 of DATMVI010000345.1, read as the reverse complement.
GGCGGGCCGGACTGTGCTGGAGACGATGATCAATAAATCCATCACCCTCCAGTCCGAAATAGGTCTTGCCGTCAACATCAATAAATTTCAGGAGGCCATGAATCCTAGTTCTAATCCGGAGTTCCTTGCCCAGTTGACCTCCATCAAGGCTTCGCTGAACAAGGAGGATTCGGGGTCGGACTTTCTGAAGGACAGCCCGCTGGGAAACCTGCTCGCCAACCCGTACCTGTCCGTCGCGTACACGGTGGGGAGCATGTTCCTGTCCAAAGGCAAGCCCAAGGAGAAGACGGAGAAGTACAACAAGTTATTCTGCGTCATCGACTTCACTTCGAGAAACGCGTCCTACTCCAAGCTGATAAGCGACGACATAGACGCCTTAAAGAAGCAGCTGGAGAAGTTCGAGCAGGAGACGCAGACGCATTTTCTTAACTACGTCGGGGTCGTGGGCTACAGGGATAAAACGTGGCAGGACTACGTGAACGAGAGCAAGGGGGGCGACCCGGTCGCCGAACACACCAGAGAATTTTTCGGGGGGATAAGGAGGGAGAGCGAGAAGGTGCCGGGCATGCCCATCACGAAGACCTCCCCGAAGATTAAAGACGTGAGGGTCCAGATAGAGAGGGTCAAGGCCGACCTGCTCGCCTACGAGACCATCCTCCGGCAGGTTGACGGCTTTCGCACGAAGTACATCACCGCGATGAGGAACAGCGTGCAAGACCTGCACGCGCTCACCGCTTCCAACCCCGGTTGCGCGAGTGTGGCGGGTTTAGACGCGGCCCTGAAAAGTCTGGTGAGTACGGCGGAGGAGAATCAGAAGACCTTCCGGAGAGGGTACTTCGAAGACACCACGATGCTGATCGCCGAAAGCACCCTCTACCGGAGTAACTGACGCCCGCGACCTTCCGGCTGTTCGCCGAAGCCGGGGCGGCGGGCGCTAAAGTTCCGGGCGCGCGGCGGCGCACTCGTCACGGCCCGTTTGAGGCCGGCGCCCCCGCGGGTACGCGATTCGCAAGGGCGAGGCGCGGAGGCTCGCAACGAACATGACCGCACCCCTCAGAGTCAAGAAAGTCCGGCCCGGAGACGACGCCCTCACCTACTGCGGGCGGTGCAAAGCCGAACGCACGCATCAGGTCGTCGCCCTGAATGCGGACGGCACGCCCGCCACCGTCATCTGCCGCACCTGCGGCGGGCAGCGCCGCTTCCGCGAGAAGAAGGAGGCGTCCGCCTCGACGCGCGCGCCTCGCCGTCCTGCGCGGCGCGACGCGACGCCCGAAGCGCCCGCCGGCCCCGCCCGCCCCTACTCGCCGCGCGAGACCTACGCCGACGGCGACTGGATCGACCACCCGAAGTTCGGCCCGGGCAAGGTCACGCAGGCCCGCTCCGGCAAGATCGAGGTGCGCTTCGACTCCGGCGTCCGCGTCCTCTTGCACGCCGGCTGAAGAAAAAGCAGAAGTCGGAATGCGGAATGCGGAATGAAAGACGGTCTCTTTCATTCCGCATTCCGCATTCCGACTTCTGCGCTTGCTTTTAGCCCGGCGGGGGCGCGCCGCCCTTCGCGCCGCCGAAGTCGTAGGTGATGTGGAGGCGGAGCCGCCCGTTCTGGATTTCGGAGCGCACGTCAGCGGCGCGGGCGCTGAGCGTGCCGCCGGCGGCCTGCACGGGCACGGAGAGCGAAATCCGCTCGCCGCTCATCAACGTCAGCGGGTTGACGCGCTGGTTGATGGCGTTCTGCACGAAGGCCGTCACGGGGCCGCTCAACAGCGGCGACATCCCTTCGAGCGTGACGCCGGCCACGTTCAACTGGCCGTAGAGCGTCTGCGACGGCTGGTCGAAGCGCAGGGCGATGTTGGCCTCGGCCGTGCCGCGGAAGTTCATGCACTGGCCGAAGACGGCGTAGCTGCCGTCGAAGGCGAGCGGCGCGAGCACCTGCCCGTCCGACAGCCTCACGCCGGTCTGGATGCCGCCGCCCTCGGGCGTGATGACCACCTGACTCGGGCAGCCGCCGCCCTGCGCGCGGACGTAAAGGCCGCCGCCCCCGGCCGGCGCGAGGTCACGCGCGCCGGAGGCGAGGCGGAAGGTGGGCTGGCCGACCTCCTGAAAGATGGTGCCGAGCAGCGTGTTGAAGAACCGCTCGTCGAGCTCGACGACGGCCGTGCCGGGCGGCGGCCCCCCGGGCTCGGGCGCGCGCAGGGCCGCGCCCGGGGCGTGCCGCGCGCGCGGCGTGCCGACGAAGAGGAAGTAGACGAGCACGCCGCCCGCGAGCGCGCCGAGCAGGAGCATCAGAAAATATCTCATCGATCCCCCCGCACACTTTAGCGCGGCGAGGCCGCCGGGCTGGCCGCCGTCGCCGGCGTGCTCGTGTTCGACGCGCCGCCCGCGCCGGCCTGCTGCTGCTGGTTGAGGAACTGCATCAGGACTTGGATCGCCTGCGTCAACTGCGTCGTCATCTGCCTGACCTCTTCGGGCGTGACCTTCGAGTAGCCTTGCGGCAGCTCGAAGTCGGCCGGGTTGGCCTCGGTCCTGATGTCGCGCATCTCGGCGACGAGGTTGCCGCCCGAGACGCCCTGCACGTTGCCCGTGGACTGGCCGAAGCCCTCGATCCTGAGCGGCAGGCCCGTCTCCTTGTCGACGTAGATGAAGCTCTCGCCCTGCACCTGACCCGCCTGCGTCTGCGTCTGCGCGCGCCCGGCCACGCGGTACTTCGTCGCCGGCCGTCCGTTCAGGGTCTCGTCGCCGATGAGCTGGACGCCCTGCTGGCGCTGGAGGTAGGCGACGAGCTGGCCCGGCGTGAGCGAGCGGCCCACGTCGAAGCCGCCGGTCATCTCGGCGGTGAGCTCGGCGTACTGCTTGCGCGCCGGCAGGATCAGGTAGCGCTTGTCGGCCTTGTCGAGGAAGATCAACTCGCCGACGCCGGGCAGCCGCGTGTCGACCGAGTAGCGGCGGTCGGAGCCGTTGCGCGCGACGCGGATGGTGGTCTGCCCGGCGGCCTGCTGCTGGCCGGAGGTGGCGGCGCTGACGACGACGTTGGCGCTGTACTTGTCCGGCTCCTTCGCCTCGATGGTCGCGCCCGAGGCGGTCGTGATCGTCGAGGTCGAGATGTTGGCGTTCGTGTTGCTGTTGATGTTGGTCGTGCCGGCCGAGCCCGTGTTCTCGTTGACGTTCGTCACGGCGGCCTCGCGGCAGGCCGCGCCGCCGAGCGCCGACGCGACCAAGAGCGCGCCGCACAGTCCCTTCGCGGTTGTCAGAAGACGCATGAAAATACTCTCCTCCTGTGGCAGAGATTCAAAAGCGATCAAGTTATAGCGGGGCTTTGGGGACGCCGGAAGGATAGCACAGAACAGGAGACAGTAGACAGTAGACGGTAGGCTCCGCGTCAAGTCAGTTGACGCCGGCAAGGAGAGCGATTCGTTAGCGGCCGTCTTTCTACCGGCTACTGACTACTGGCTACTGGCTACTGCTCTTCCGTGACGTAGCGGGTGGGGGCGTCGGCGTGGGGGACGAAGCAGCGGCGGCAGCGCGCCTCGTAGGCGTCGGAGGCGCCGACGACGACGCGGCCCTCGACCTCGACGATGCGCTGCGAGTAGTTGGCCGGCTGGCCGCAGCGGACGCAGATGGCGTGCGTCTTGGTGATGTACTCGGCGACGGCGAGCAGTTGCGGCATCGGCTCCCACGGCCGGCCGCGGTAGTCCTGATCGAGTCCGGCGACGATGACGCGCAGGCCGCGCCCGGCCAGCGTGTTGACCACGTCCACGAGGTCGTTGTCGAAGAACTGTCCCTCGTCGATGCCGACCACGTCCGTCGCCGGCCCGACCCGTTCGAGGATTTCCGTGGCGGTGGGCACCGCGTCCGACTCGTGGCGCATCTCGGAGTGCGAGACGATGTGGTCGCGCGAGAAGCGCACGTCGATCTCCGGCTTGAAGACCTGCACCTTGAGGCGCGCGATGCGGGCGCGGCGCAGGCGGCGGATCAACTCCTCGGACTTGCCCGAGAACATCGAGCCGGCGATCACCTCGATCCAGCCGGGCGCCCCCCCGTGAATCACCGACAGGTGCTCGTCGTTCCCCTCGGCGGTCAATCTTTCCATGAAGACCTTTCTCAAGTAGCCAGTAGCCAGTAGTCAGTAGGCAGACAGTGGCTTGTGAGTCGTCAGCTTGTCGGCGTCAGCGTTCCCTGCGCGGAGCCTACCGACTACTGACTCCTGTCTACTGGCTACTTATAAATTCCTTCGTTGTAGAACGGCGCGAGGGCGGCGACGAGGGCGGTCTCGAAGCTCATCGCGCGCGTTAAGAGGCCGCGAGAGAGCACGCCCCACGCGCCCTGCCGGCTGCGCACGTCGCGCTCGCCGGCCACCTCGTCCATCACCTCGCCCAACTCGCGCCCCGTGCGCTCGACGCGGTGGACGATGGCCTCGGGGACGGTGACGGCCGGCGCCGTGCCGAAGCAGCCGCGCGCGCCGTCCGAGGCGTAGGCCCAGCCGTGGAGGAAGGTGTGGCGGCGGCCCTCGAAGGTGATCGAGTGGAAGCCGCCTTCGAGGCCGAGGTAGAAGTCGGCCCGGTGCCCCTCGCCCGCGAGCAGGTCGCGCACGGCGTCGGCCCGCTCGCGCGCGCCGCGCATCAGTTGCATGTCGGTCAGGGGCATCCGCGGGGCGCTCGTCTCGACCGTGCGGGCGACGACCTCGGCCCGCGCCCAGCGCGCGTCCGCCGCGGCGACGCGCGCGCAGGCGGCGCGCACGGCCATGATCTTGGCGGCGCGGGCGGAGCCGAGGGCGACGATCATTCTCCTCTCACCATTTCACGGGCCGGCGCGGCGCGGCGCGCGTCACGCCGGGGCGCGTCGAGGCTATAACAAACGAAAGGCAAAAAGCAAAAAGAGGCTGGAGGCCGGACGATAGTTAAAGACAGATGCCCTTAACTATCATCCGGCCTCCAGCCTCTCTCTATCCCTGCTCTTCGTAGAGGTGGACTTCGCCGTTGACGATCATGTAGGGCAGGCGGCGCTCGGGAATCCAGGGGTAGCGGTCTTTGTAGTTGCGGTACTGATCGTTGGTGACGATGCGCGCGCCGCACTGGTCGGCGATCTCCAGGATGAAGAAGTCGGCGTCGGTGCCGGCCGGCACCTGCCGGACCTGCTGCGACTGGATGAGCTTCTCCAACTGCTGCTGGTCGTCGATGTCGTACTTCAAACTCGCGTCCACGATGATGATCGGGCACAGCCCGCGCTCCTCCAGCTCGCGCCGGACTTTCAGGAGGTTCGAGAGCTTCGGCTTGCCGCCCCCGCTCTTCTCCTCGTAAGCCACGTTCGCCCCGTCAATCACCACGAACTCCCTATTGTTCTCCGCCATCTGCCGCCCGCCTTTCCCCCGAGGATTCAGAGAGCTTGAGTTCGGACAGTATAACCAAAGCGGCAGGCGGGAGACAGC
>DATMVI010000344.1:0-3134 GCA_035563275.1 Pyrinomonadaceae bacterium | reverse complement strand
GGCGCTCGAACTGCCCGGCGCGCGCACGCGGCCGACGGCGCAGGGCTATCGCGGCCAGCGCGTCACGCTCCGCGTGGGCGCGGAGGTGACCGAGGGCCTGCGCGCGCTGGGTCGCGCGCAAGGCGCGACGCTCTTCATGGTGCTCACGGCCGGCTTCTCGGCGCTGCTCTCGCGCTACACGGGCGAGCGCGACGTGGTGGTGGGGACGGACGTGGCTAACCGCACGCGCGGCGAGACCGAGCCCCTCATCGGCTTCTTCGTCAACCAGCTCGTGCTCAGGACTGACCTCGCGGGCGACCCGGCGTTCAAAGAACTGGTGGGGCGGGTGAGGGAAGTCTGTCTCGGCGCTTACGCGCATCAGGACTTGCCCTTCGAGCGCGTGGTCGAAGAACTGGCGCCGGAGCGGACGCTCTCGCACACGCCGCTCTTTCAGGTCAAGCTGCTTTTGCAGAACGCGCCGGCCGAGGCCCTGCAAGTCACCGGCCTGTCCATCGAAGGTTTGAAGGTGGAAAGGGAGACGGCGGAATTCGACCTGACCGTCTCGATAGGGGAAGCGCCGGACGGGCTGTACACCACCTTCGAGTACAACGCCGACCTCTTCGAGGCGGGAACCGTCGAGCGTCTGGGCGAACACTACCGGGAGCTGCTGGCCGGCGCCGCGGCCGACCCGTCGCTGCCTCTCTCGCGCCTGCCGCTGCTCACCGACGCGGAGCGCCGCCGCCTGCTCGTCGAGCACAACGAGACGGCCCGCCCGTACCGGAGAGCCAACGTCCACGAACTCTTCGGCGAGCACGCGCGGCAGACGCCGGACGCCGACGCCGTCGTCTGCGGCGGGGAGCGGCTGAGCTACCGCGAGCTTGACGAGCGCTCGAACCGGCTGGCGCGTTACCTGCGCTCGCTCGGCGTGGGGCCGGAGACTCTGGTCGGCATCTGCCTCGAACGCTCGGCCGAGTCGGTGACGGCCGTGCTGGGCGTGCTCAAGGCCGGCGCGGCTTACCTGCCGCTCGACCCCGACTACCCGGCGCAAAGACTCGGGTGGATGTTGGGCGACAGCGGGGCGGGGCTGGTGCTGACGCGGGGCGAGGCGGGCGCGCGCCTGCCCGCGCACTGGGGGTTGGTCATCAATCTCGACGAGGCCGACGAGCAGATTCGCGCGCAGGACGCGGGGTCGTTAGAGGAGGTGGCCGCGGCCGGCAATCTGGCCTACGTCATCTACACGTCCGGCTCGACGGGCAAGCCGAAGGGCGTGATGGTCGAGCACGGCGGCTTAACTAACCTCGCCTCGGCGCAGCGCTACTTCCTCGGGCTCGGCCCCGGCGCCCGCATGCTCCAATTCGCCTCGCTGAGCTTCGACGCGGCCGCCTTCGAGCTCTTCACGGCCTTGTGCTCAGGCGCCTGCTCGTGCGTGGCGACCTCCGGCGAGCGGGCGGGGGAGGCGCTGGCCGCGATGCTGCGGCGCTGCGGGGTGACGCACGCGACCTTGCCGCCGGCCGTGCTGGCGCAGCTCGACCCGGAGGAAGCTCCCGAGCTGGCGACGGTCATCTCGGTGGGGGAGGCTCTGCCCGCTTGGGTGGCGGCGCGGTGGGCGGGCGAAGGGCGGAGGCTGCTCAACGGCTACGGGCCGACTGAGGCGACCGTAGGGGCCACCGTCGGCGAGTGTTTGGCGTCGCGGCGCGTCGGCATCGGGCGGCCGCTGCCTAACGTCCGCGCCTACGTCTTGGACGAAAGCCTCAACCCGACGCCGGTCGGGGTGGCCGGCGAACTCCACGTCGGCGGTAAGGGCATCGCGCGCGGCTACCTCAACCGCCCCGCCCTGACGGCCGAGCGGTTCGTGCCCGACCCGTTCTCGGGCGAGCCGGGCTCGCGGCTGTATCGTACCGGCGACGTGTGCCGTTGGAACGAAGGCGGGGAGCTTGAGTACGTCGGCCGCGCCGACGAGCAGGTGAAGGTGCGCGGGTTCCGCGTCGAACCCGGCGAGATCGAGGCCGCGCTGTGCCTCCATCCGAACCTTCAGGCGGCGCTGGTCTTGCCCCGTCAGGACGATGCGGAGCAGACGAGCCTCGTCGCTTACTGCGTGGCGAGGCAGGGGCAGGCGGGCGAGGGCGCGGCCGGCGGCGCGCTCGTCAGGGAGTTGCGCTCGCACCTCGCCGAGCGGCTGCCGCCTTACATGGTGCCTTCGGCCTTCGTCATGCTCGACCAACTGCCGCTGACGCCCAACGGCAAGGTCGACCGCGCGGCGCTGCCCGAGCCGGAGCGCGTCTCGGAGACGGCCGAGCTTGCGCCGCCCCGCACGCCCGTCGAAGAGATTCTTTCGGGCATCTGGAAGGACGTGCTGCGCGTCGAGTCGGTTTCGATTCACGACAACTTCTTCGAGCTTGGCGGGCACTCGCTGCTCGCCACGCAGCTCGTCAGCCGCGTCCGCGAACTCTTCCGCGTCGAGGTGGCCCTGCGCCTCCTCTTCGAGCAGCCGACCGTCGCCGGCTTCGCCGAAAAGATCGAAGCGCTCCTGCGCGCGGCCGACGCCGACGCCCCTTTGCCGCCCATCGAGCCGGTGCCGCGCGACCGCCCGCTGCCTCTGTCGTTCGCGCAGCAGCGGCTGTGGTTCATCGACCAGCTCGAAGGCGGCTCGGCCTTCTACAACGTCCCGGCCGCGCTGCGCCTCAGGGGAGACCTCAACGTCGAGGCTCTGGAACGAGCGCTCTCGGAGATCATGCGCCGGCACGAGGTGCTGCGCACGTATTTCGAGGTGACGGAGAGTCAAACCGTTCAGGTCATCGCCGAGGGCGCGGACGTGCGCCTGCCGGTCACCGATTTAAGCCGGCTCGACGAGGCGTCGCGCGAGGCGGAGGCGGCGCGTTTGTTTAAGGCCGAGGCGGAGCAGCCCTTCGACCTCACGCGCGGGCCGCTGCTGCGCGCGAGCCTCCTGCGGCTCGGTGTAGACGAGCACGCGTTGCTGCTGACGATGCACCACATCGCTTCGGACGCATGGTCTCTCGGCGTGTTGGTGCGCGAGGCCGCCGCACTTTACGAAGCCTTCGCGGCCGGCAGTCCGTCGCCTTTGGCGGAACTGCCCGTGCAGTACGCCGACTACGCCGCGTGGCAGCGCCGCTATCTCGCGGGCGAGCGGCTCGAAG
>DATMVI010000343.1:0-2263 GCA_035563275.1 Pyrinomonadaceae bacterium | reverse complement strand
GGCCTTCGTCACGACGAAGCAGCCGGTCTGGCTGAGGTCTGCGACCTGCCCCTCGCGGCTCGCCAGCACGCCCTCCCACCGGGCGGGCAGGTTGGCCCTCACGCGCTCGTTGGCCCGACGCTCTTCAATCATGCTCGACATTATGCACCATCGACGAGGCGCAGGGCCCTCACTTTGTCGTCGACGAGTTCGGGGCGCTCGGCCGCGCGCGGGGCGGCGCTCGTCTGCGGGCGGGCGCAGGTGTCGGCGATGATCTTCTCCGCGTCGACGGCGGTCGAGGGGCGCGAGAAGTAGTAGCCCTGCCCGTTCTCGCACCCGAGCTTGCGCAGCAGCGCCAACTGCTCCTTCGTCTCGACGCCCTCGGCGACCACGTCCATGCCGAGAATCTGCGCGAGCATCACGATGGTGCGGACGATCTCGATGTTCTCGCCGTTGTCCACCATGCGGGTGACGAAGGAGCGGTCGATCTTGAGGGTGTCGATGGGGAAGCGGTGGAGGTAGGAGAGGCTGGAGTAGCCGGTGCCGAAGTCGTCGATGGCGAGCTGCACGCCCAGCTCGCGGAGTTGGCGCAGCATGCCGGCGGCCTGCTCGATGTTCTCCATGACGACCGACTCGGTGATCTCCAGCTTCAGGCTGCGCGGGCTGAGCTTGGTGCGTTCGAGCGCGGCGGCGACCGTCTCGATGAGGTTGGGCTGCGCGAACTGCTTGCCCGAGAGGTTGACGCTGACGAAGAGCGGGGCCTCGGACGGGAAGAGCTTCTGCCAGCGCCGCATCTGGCGGCACGACTCGAAGAGCATCCACTCGCCGATGGCGATGATCTGGCCGGTGTCCTCGGCGACGGGGATGAAGTCCATCGGCGAGATCAGCCCGCGCTCCGGGTGCTGCCACCTGACCAGCGCCTCGAAGCCGCAGAGGCGGAAGTCGTCGAGCGCGACGATGGGCTGGTAGAGGACGAACAGCTCGCGCCGCTCAAGGGCCTTGCGCAGGTCGGTTTCGAGTTGCAGGAGGTTGACGGCGAAGGCGTGCATCGCCTTGTCGAAGACCTCGTGGCGCGCCTTGCCCAGAGACTTGGCGCGGTACATCGCCGTGTCGGCGTCGCGCAGGATGTCCTCGGGGTCGTCGTAGCCCGTGGTCGAGGGCGCGATGCCGATGCTGACGGTGGTGAAGACCTCGTGGCCGTCGAGGTGGAAGGGCGCGCTCAGCTCCTTCTGCACGCGCTCGGCGACGGAGACGGCCTCCGACTCGTCCTCGATGTCTTCGAGCAGGATGATGAACTCGTCGCCGCCGACGCGGGCCACCGTGTCGCCCTCGCGCAGGCACGTCTCAAGGCGGCGCGCGATGCCGACGAGCAGCTCGTCGCCGATGAGGTGGCCGAGCGAGTCGTTGATGATCTTGAAGCGGTCGAGGTCGAGGAAGAGGACGGCGAAGAGGTGGCCTTCGCGCCGCTTGGCGCGGGCGATGGTGAGCTTGACGTGGTCTATGAAGAGGGCGCGGTTGGGCAGGCCCGTCAGCGCGTCGTGGAAGGCGTTGTGGAGGAGCCGCTCCTCGGAGACTTTGCGCTCCGTGATGTCCTGCGCCTGAAGGATGAGGCGGTGGCCGGCGCCGTTCGAGGCTTCGAGGCGCGCCACGCTCCACATCATCCAGACCTCCTGACCCTGACGGTTAACGAAGCGCTTCTCGGCGCGGTAGGTCTGGAGCTTGCCGCGCAGCACGTCCTTCATGTTGGCGAGCGCCGGGCCGAGGTCGTCCGCGTGCACCACGTCCTGAAAGCTCTTCGCCCGCAGCTCCTCCTCGGCGTAGCCGAGCGCCTCGCACAGGGAGCGGTTGGCCTTCAGCCACTTGCCCTTCGGCGAGACGAGCGCCATGCCGATGGCCGCCTGCTCGAAGGCGCTCTGGAAGACGGGCGAGGCTTCCGGCTCGTCCCCCCGCGGCGGGGCCGTGGGCACTACGGCCCCGCTCGCGGAAGCTTCGGCGTGGCGGAGGTAGACGCCGTGCGCGAAGTGGACGACGGTGAGGGCGGTGGCCGCGGCGAGGAAGGGCGCGTGGCCGAAGGCCGAGACGGCGAGGGCCGCCGCGCCGGCCAGAGAGGCGAGCGCGAGGTAGGTGACGAAAGACCAGAGGGCGCGCGGCGCGAGTTGACGCAGGAAGCGGCCCGAGGAGGCCGCGCCGGCCATCGCGCCGAGGGCGGCGAAGGCAGAGGCCGCGAGGCCGAGCGCGAGTGCGAAGTTCCGGACCTGCGCGCCGCCGAGCGAGGGCTCGGGGG
>DATMVI010000342.1:0-2159 GCA_035563275.1 Pyrinomonadaceae bacterium | reverse complement strand
CCGACGGCGCGCCGAACCCGCCGCGGCAGGCCCCGCCCGCGACGCCGCGCCCCGCGCCCCGGCGCGACCTCGAATCGGTCATCGGCGGGCGGGCCTTCGCGTGGGCCGGCATCATCGCCGTGGCCTTCGCCGCCGCCTTCTTCCTCAAGCTCGCCTTCGAGAGCGGCTACATCGGCCCGACGGCGCGCGTCCTCTTCGGCGCCGGCGTGGGGCTGGCGCTGCTCGCCGCGGGCGAGCTTTTGCGCGGGCGCGGCCTGCGCCATTACGCCTTCGTCATTTCGGGCGGCGGCGTCCTCATCCTCTACCTCTCGATCTACGCCGCCTTCAACTTCTACCAGCTCGTGAACCAGCCCGTCGCCTTCGTGCTCATGGTCGGCGTGACGGCCGGGGCCGTGCTGCTCTCCGTCAGGCTCGACGCGCTGCCCGTCGCCGTCATCGGCCTCGTCGGCGGCTTCCTCACGCCGCTGCTGCTCTCGACGGGCCGCGACAATCAGGTCGCCCTCTTCACCTACGTCGCGCTGCTCGACGCGGGCGTGCTGGCGCTGGCCTACTTCAAGCGGTGGCGCAGCCTCAACTTCCTCTCCTTCGCGGCGACGGCGCTGATGACGCTCGGCTGGGCCGTCGCCCACTACCACCGCGAGAAGCTGTGGACGACGCTCTTCTTCGTCACGCTCCTCTTCGCGCTCTACGCGCTGCTCGCCGTCGCGCACAACCTCCTGCCGCGGCGGCCCGCGCGCTGGTACGACCTCCTGCTCGCCGGGGCCAACGCGACCTTCTACTTCAGCCTCGTCTACCTCCTGCTCAACGACGCCGGCTACGACACGAACGCCCCGGCCTCGCACGCGCTCTTGCTCTCTTCCGCGTACGCCGGACTCTTCTACGCCGCGCACCGGCTGAACCGCGCCGACCGGCTGCTCGCCTACGGCTTCGTCGGCGCGGCCGTCACCTTCTTCACGGCGGCCGTCGCCATCCGCCTCGAACTCCACTGGGTGACGATCACGTGGGCGGCCGAAGGCTTGATGCTGACGTGGGCGGGGCTGCGCGCGGGCGAGCCGGCCGTGCGGCGCGCGGCGCTGCCCGTCTTCGCCGCGGCCGTCCAGCACTGGCTCCTCTTCGACATGACGAGCTTCGACGCCGACGCCGCGGGCCCTTTCGTCCCGCTCCTCAACCGCCGCGCGCTCTCGTGCGCCGCGCTCGTCGCCGCGATGGCGGCGGCCGCCCGCCTCCACCGGCGCGCCGACGGGATTGAAGAGACGGAGCGGGCCGGCGCGTCGGCGCTGCTCGGGCTGGTGGCCAACGGCTTGGCGCTCGTGCTTCTGACGCAGGACTTGAACGACTACTTCGAGCGCCGGCAGTCGGCGGCGGCCGCCGCGGGCGGGTCGGCGGGCGGGGCGGGCGAATACTTCTACGGCGACCGGCTCGACAACGCGCGCCAGTTCTCGCTGACGGCGCTGTGGACGATCTACGGCGCGACGACTCTGGCCTTCGGCGCGCGCCGCGGCCCCGCGTGGGCGCGCTTCGCCGGCCTCGGGCTGCTCGCGGTGGCGACGCTCAAGGCGTTCGTCCTCGACCTCCCCTTCTACGCCGCGCCGTGGCACTTCCCCGTCTTCAACCAGACCTTCACGGCCTTCGCGCTGCTCGTCGCCGCCTACGCCCTCGCCGCGCGCCTCTACGCGCGCTCCGACCGCGTCTCCGCCACGGAGCGCGCGCTGGTTCCGGGCCTCGTCGTCGCCGCGCACGTCCTCGCCGTCGTCGCCCTCTGCGCGGAGGCGAGCGGCTACTTCGAGGCGCAGATACGCGCGGGCGGGCACACGGACGAAGCCCTGCGCGACTTGCGGCTCGCGCAGCAACTCTCGCTCTCGGTGGTGTGGGCCGTCTACGGCGGGGCGCTCTTTGCGGCCGGGCGCGTGAGGCGCTCGCGGCTGCTGCGCGTGATGGCGCTGTCGCTTCTGGGGCTGACGACGCTGAAGGTCTTCTTCTGGGACTTGTCCTCGCTCGACCGCGCCTACCGCATCGTCTCCTTCGTCGTCCTCGGCCTCATCCTCCTCGCCGTCTCCTACCTCTACCAGCGCAGCCAACAGCCGCAGCCGCGTGCCGAAGAGTAAACGGCGCGCACGGCCGCGTGCGTCCTCCGGCTGACCCCGGCCCCTCTAGAGCGG
>DATMVI010000341.1:0-5082 GCA_035563275.1 Pyrinomonadaceae bacterium | reverse complement strand
AGTGGGGCGCGCGCGCACGCACCGAGGCCGAGGCCGAGGCGCGCGCTCTGGCGCTCAAGGAATCGAGGGAGCGCGCGACGCGCGGCGCGGCGGCGCAGCCCGCGCGCGCGGCCTAGTAAGGACAAGGGGTTTCACTATGGGCTTGGATAATTTCATCGCCGAGGCGCTGCCGGACGTGATTACGACCCGGCTCGACTCGCTGGTCAACTGGGCGCGCAAGTCCTCGCTGTGGCCGGCGACCTTCGGCCTCGCCTGCTGCGCCATCGAGATGATGGCGACGACCGACTCGCGCCACGACCTCGCGCGCTTCGGCTCGGAGGTCTTCCGCGCCAGCCCGCGGCAGGCCGACGTGATGATCGTCTCGGGGCGCGTCTCGCGCAAGATGGCGCCCGTCCTGCGCCGCATCTACGACCAGATGCCGGAGCCGAAGTGGGTCATCTCGATGGGCGCGTGCGCCACCTCGGGCGGCGTCTTCGACAACTACGCCATCGTGCAGGGCGTCGATAAGATCGTGCCCGTCGATGTCTACATCCCGCGCTGCCCGCCGCGGCCCGAGATGCTGATCCACGCCGTGATGATGCTTCAGGAGAAGGTCATGAACGAGTCCCTGCGCGACCGCAAGGACGTGCCGGCCGAGGAGGCCTTCGAGGCCGTCCCGCCGGGGACGCTGCCGGCCTCGGGCGTCTCGGCCACCAACGAGGCCGCCGCGCAGGAGAGCCCCTCGCGCCCCTACACCATCGCCTCGCGGCACGAACGCCGCCGGTCGAGCTAAAAGCGGGGGGCCGTGTGTCGGGGCCGGCCCCGACGCCCGCCCCCGACACACAGTTTCTTATGTCTCAAGACATCGAGCGCGAGAATGAGATTGCCGCCGGGTCGCGCCGGCCGACCTATCAGGCCCCGCCGGCCGAGCTGGTCGCGGCGCTGAGGCGCGAGCGCGCCGAGTGGTTCGCGGACGCGGTCGAGGCTTTCGGCGAGCTGACGCTCGTCGTGCCGCGCGAGCGCATCGCCGAGGTGTGCGCGCACCTGAAGTCGGCGCCGGGCTTCGAGTTCGACATGCTGTCCGACGTGACGGGCGTCGACCGCGGCCCGGAGGAGGAGCCGCGCTTCGAGGTCAACTACCACCTCTTCTCGACGAAGCGCTACCACCGCCTGCGCCTCAAGGTGCTGCTCGATCAGGAGGACGTGCGCGTCCCCTCGGTCGTCCCCGTCTGGCGCACGGCCAACTGGCACGAGCGCGAGACCTTCGACATGTTCGGCGTCGTCTTCGACGGCCACCCCGACCTGCGCCGCATCCTCCTGCCCGACGACTGGCAGGGCCACGCGCTCAGGAAGGACTTCCCGCTGCGCGGCTACGAGCCGTACAGCCTGACCTGAGTTCCGGGTTCTAAGTTCCGGGTTCGAGGTTAAAAGCTTTGCCGGGGACTTTGAACTTTAAACTTTGAACTTTGAGCTTATGGCAACCACGCTGCCGCCGCAATTAGAGGTCGTTGACCAGCCGCTCGACACGCAGATGACCTTGTCGTTCGGGCCGCAGCACCCCTCGACGCACGGGGTCTTGCGGCTCGAACTCGTCCTCGACGGCGAGATGGTCGTCAGGTGCGTGCCCGACATCGGTTACCTCCACACGGGGATGGAGAAGCTCTTCGAGTACAAGAAGTACCAGCAGGGCATCGTCATCACCGACCGCATGGACTACCTCAACCCGCTCGGCAACAACCTCGCCTACTGCATGGCGGTCGAGAAGCTGCTCGGCATCGAAATCCCCGAGCGGGCGCAGGTAATCCGCGTCCTCATGTGCGAGTTGCAGCGCATCGGCTCGCACATGGTCTGGCTCGGCACGCACGCCCTCGACATCGGCGCGATGACCGTCTTCTTCTACTGCTTCCGCCAGCGCGAGAAGATTCTGAACCTCATCGAGGCCGCCTCCGGCGAGCGCATGACGCCGTCCTACTTCCGCATCGGCGGGCTGATGATGGACTTGCCCGTCGGCTTCGAGCGCCGCTGCCGCCAGTTCGCCGACGACTTCCCCGAAGCCGTGGAGGAGTTCCACGACCTGCTCTCCGGCAACCGCATCTTCCAGAACCGCACGAAGGGCGTCGGCATCATCTCGGCCGAGGACGCCATCGACTGGGGGCTGACCGGCCCGAGCCTGCGCGGCAGCGGCGTCAACCTCGACATCCGCCGCGCCAACCCCTACTCGGGCTACGAGACTTACGACTTCGACGTGCCCGTGGAGCACGGCGGCGACGTTTGGTCGCGCTACATGGTGCGGATGCGCGAGCTGAAGGAGTCGAACAAGATCATCCGGCAGGCCCTCGACCGTTTGCGGCCCGGCCCCGTCAAGGCCGACGCGCCGAAGGTCGTCCTGCCCGAGCGCGAGGCGATGAAGACGCACATGGACGCGCTCATCCACCACTTCCTCATCGTCGCCGAGGGCTTCAACGTCCCCGCCGGCGAGGTCTACCACCCGATCGAGGGGTCGAAGGGCGAGCTGGGCGTCTACATCAAGTCGGACGGCGGGCCGAAGCCGGCGCGCGTCCACGTCCGCGGCCCGTCATTCATCAACCTCTCGGCCCTGCCCGACATGGTCGAGGGCGAGACGGTCGCCGACGTGGTCGCCGTCATCGGCTCGATAGACATCGTGCTCGGGGAGATAGACAGATGAAGTAGACAGTAGTCAGTAGTCGGTAGGTCAGAAGGCGGCCGTTGACGCTCTCAACCTACGACCCGGCGGGCCGGGCTTTTCTACTGACTACTGACTACTGTCTACTGACTACTTATCTTATGAGCCAGCAATTCACGCCGAACAACCCGCTGCCGCAGGAGGCGAAAGTCCCCGACGAGATCGCGGTCTTCTCGCCGGAGGTGGAGGCCGAGATCGACCGCCATCTGGCGAAGTATCCGGTCAGGCGCTCGGCCATCCTGCCGCTGATGTTCATCGTCCAGCGCGAGCGCGGCGGCCACCTCGACCCGCCGGGCGTGGCGTATCTGGCCGACCGTCTGGGCGTGCGCATCACCGACATCTGGGAGGTGGCGACCTTCTACTCGATGATCAACACCGAGCCGGTCGGCCGCTACCACTTCCAAATCTGCAAGACGCTCTCGTGCAAAATCCTCGGGGCCAACCGCATCACGAAGCACTGCGCGGAGCGCCTCGGCATCAAGCCGGGCGAGACGACCGGGGACGGCATGTTTAGCCTCTCCGAGGTCGAGTGTCTCGGCTCGTGCGGCACCGCGCCGATGATGCAGATCGGCTTCGACTACTACGAGAACCTGACGACCGAGAAGGTCGACGACATCATCAACAAGTGCCGCGGCGGCGAACTGCCGAACGGCGTGCGGTAACACTTTATGTTCATTGGCGCGATCGGCTGCGAGCCGCTGCAACTGAGGCGGGTTCACCTTGAGAACTCGCGCTCGCTCGACGTCTACCGCAAAAACGGCGGCTACGAGGCGCTGCGGAAAGTCCTCGACTCGATGTCGCCCGCGGACGTGATCGAGGAGGTCAAGAGGTCTGCGCTCAGGGGCCGCGGCGGCGCGGGCTTCCCGACCGGGATGAAGTGGGGCTTCGTGCCCAAAGACTCGCCGAAGCCGAAGTACGTCGTCTGCAACGCCGACGAGTCGGAGCCGGGCACGTTCAAAGACCGCTACCTGATGGAGCGCGACCCGCACCTGCTCGTCGAGGGCATGCTCATCGCGGCCTACGCCCTCGGCGCGCGCACCAACTACGTCTACACGCGCGGCGAGTACCGCTACCTCATCGAGATCATGGACGCGGCGCTCGCGGAGGCGCGCGCCGCCGGGCTGCTCGGCGAGAAGATTCTCGGCACTGACTTCTCGGCCGAGATTTACACGCACACCGGCGCGGGCGCCTACATCTGCGGCGAGGAGACGGCGCTGCTCAACTCGCTCGAAGGGCTGCGCGGGCACCCGCGCATGAAGCCGCCCTTCCCCGCGGTCGCCGGCCTCTACGGCTGCCCGACCGTGGTCAACAACGTCGAGACCCTGACGGCCGTCCCCGACATCATCCTGATGGGCGGCGACGCCTACAAGGCCCTCGGCACGGAGAAGAGCGGCGGCACGAAGCTCTGGTCGGTCTCCGGCCACGTCAACCGCCCCGGCGTCTACGAACTGCCGATGGGCTACGACGACATGGAGCGGTTCATCATGGAGGACTGTCAGGGCATCACGGGCGGCCGGCAGCTCAAGGCCGTCATCCCCGGCGGCTCCTCCGTCTACATCATGCCGGCCTCCGACATCGTCGGGAAGGACGTGCGGATGGATTACGAGGGCTTGGTCGCGGCCGGCTCGTCGGTCGGCTCCGGCGGCTTCATCGTGATGGACGACACGGTGGACGTCTTCGAGTCCACGAAGAACCTGACCGAGTTCTACAAGCACGAGTCGTGCGGCTGGTGCACGCCCTGCCGCGAGGGCACGGACTGGCTCGTCAAAGTCTTCAAGCGCATCGAGGCGGGCGGCGGCCGCCCCGACGACGCGCAGCTTCTACTCGACATCGTGGACAACATCGAGGGCAAGAGTTTCTGCCCGCTCGGCGACGCCGCCTCGTGGCCCATCCAGTCGGCCATCAAGAAATTCCCCGAGGACTTCCGCCGCCGCCTCGCGCGCGAGTCTCCGAACGGCGGCGGCACGAAGGAAGGCTTGCCGACCGCCTAGCTTGAAAGTCCCGAATTAAGTCATGGCAGATTTAGTCAAGGTCACCATCAACAATCAGGAGTTCGAGGTCGAGAAGGGCGCGCGGCTGATCGACGTGTGCCGGGAGAAGGGGTTCGCGATCCCCTCCTTCTGCTACTACGCGGACCTCGCGCTTCAGGCGTCGTGCCGGATGTGTCTGGTGCGCATCGAGAAGATGCCGAAGTTGCAGACCTCGTGCACGATCACCTGCACGGACGGCATGGCCGTCACCACGCAGTCCGAGGAGATCGAGAAGGCGCAGCGCGGGATGGTCGAGTTCCTGCTCGCCAACCACCCGCTCGACTGCCCCGTCTGCGACCGCGGCGGCGAGTGCGAGTTGCAGGAGATGGTCTTCGACTGGGGCCAGCTCGAAGAGCGCTTCACCGAGCG
>DATMVI010000340.1:0-8675 GCA_035563275.1 Pyrinomonadaceae bacterium | reverse complement strand
AAGCGGCCGAGCCGGGGCGGACGACGAGCCGCGAGGCGCGGGCCGCGGCCGGGCCTGCGCCGCCCAACCCGGCCCCGAGGGCGTGCGCGTCGAGCGCCGCGCCGCGCCGGGGGCGACCTTCGGCGTCGAGGTCTGGAACCTGCTCCTCGCGGCCACGGGCGGCGCGCGGGCCTTCCGCGAGATCAAGGGCGACGGCTCCGGGGCCATGAACACCTACCACTCCGTCACCCTCCAATTCGACAGCCGGCAACGCGCCGAACGCCTCGCCCGGCGACTCCGCCACGCCGTCAAACTCTGCGGCGGCAAGACGCTCTGAACTCAGGTTTCGAGTCTCAAATTCAAGGCGAAGTTCAAAAAGCGAAAAGGCGGAAGCGGAGGATGAAGATCACCGCGGCCTTCGTCCTCCACTCCCACCCTTTCAACTTCGCCCTGCTCGGGGCGCGCTCCCCGGCGGCCGGGCCTCCGGCCGTTAGGCGAGCGCCTCGGCCGAGGCGGCCCGCGCCAGTTCGGCCGGCGCCTGCCCCACCCTCTGCCACTGGTTCGCGGCGAAGGCGTGGCGGCCCCACTCGAAGACCTCGCCGGAGTCGGCGGCCGGCGTGACGATGCGCGCGGCGAGCAGTCCGCCGTAGCCGCCCACCTGCCGCGGGTTGAGCCACCAGCCGGCGCTCGCGTCCCACAGCTTGACCTCGCTGCCCGCCAGCACCACGGCGCAGCCCTCGTGGTAGATCAACTCGTCCTCGATCCAGTTGACCGTGCACTGCTCGTCGCCCCACTTCTCGCGCCAGTGGCAGGTGGCCTCGGCCGTGAACTGCTGGATGAACTGCGCCGGGTAGCTGCGCACCCCGCGCGCCGTGAAGACCTCGTGGGCGAGCGAGGCCAGCGCGCCGCAGTCGAGCGTCTTCTCGCCGACGGCCTCGCACCAGTGGTTCGGCCAGCGCGAAGGCCCCCACGTGTACTTGTGCCGGAGCCAGCGCGGCCCCGTCAGCGCGGGCGCGCCGTTCAACTGCGAGCGGTCCATCGCCAGCACCCACTCGCGCGCGATCTGGCAGCACCGCCCGCCGTGGTGCGAAAGGCTCGACGCCGGGAAGCACCGCCAGCGCTCGATGGCCGCCTCGACGTTCGCGAACTCAGTCCCTGTGGTCTCGATCATCATCATTTCACCCCCGGCCGAAGACGTAAGACATGCTGCGGTCGTAGCCGCCAGCGTCGCAGAAGACGAGCACGTCGCCCGGCCGCGCGCCCGCGGGCAGTTCGACGTTGCGCGCCACGATGTCGTGCTCCATGCAGAGGCGGCCGAGCAGCGCCGTCTTGCCGCGCCGCAAAGGCCGCCACTCGCCGGTGCGCGAATCCTGATGCAGAATCCGGTGCGGCTGGAAGAAGTGCATCGGCAGCTCCGCGATGGAGCCGTCCACGACCGCCTCCTTCACCTCCTCCTTCGCGTCGTCGAATTCGAGCAGGCGCATCGCCAGCCCCATCGAGGGCTGCGCGACGGCCTTGCCCGGCTCCGAGACCACTTGGCGGACGCGCGGCAGCACGCGGCGCGCGCGCGCGACGGCCCCCGCGAACTGGTCGGCCGAATCGGCCTGCCAGTCGTCCGGGAACCAGCCGCCGCCCACGTCGAGCAGCTCGATGTCGCGCCCCGTCAGCGACTCGATGGACTGGCACCAGCGCAGCATCGACTCGTAGAGGCTCCACCAGTGGCGCACCCCGATGTTGCTCGACGCCATGTGGAAGTGGACGCCGAAGGCGCACTGGCGCGGCAGCGTGTCCACGGCCTCGACCAACTCCTTCAAAGCCTCGGGCGTGTCCACGGGGATGCCGAAGCGCGACGAGACGTTCGGCGTGCGCAGGCGGACGCCGACGACCTCCGACTGGAGCTGGCCGCTCTCGAGCGCCGAGACGGTGCGGCGCAGGTCGGCGAGCGAGTCGGAGAAGACGGCGTGCAGGCGCGAGGCGGGCAGCAGGCCCTCGGGCCACCACTTGCCGGGGCCGTTCAGGATCACCTCGTCGGGCCTGAAGCCGCACCTGAGCGCCTTCTGCACTTCGAGCAGGCTGATGGCTTCGGCGAGGAAGCCGTGCTCGCGCGCGAGCCTGATGAGCCGCTCGTCGGGGTTGGTCTTGATGCTGTAGCCGTTGGCGACCTCGGCCGCCGGCGTGGTCAGCTCCCGCGCGAGCCCGCCCGCGCGCTCGAAGATGGAGCGGGCGGTGGTTTCGAGGAAGAGCCACGCGGGCGTCTCCATCTCGGAGAAGTCGAACGCCTTCACGTCGGCGAGGTACGAGGCCGGGATCGAAGGCTCGCCGGTGACGGCGGCGGCGTGGCCGTTGCCCTCGGCGCGACCTTTGACGGCGCGGCCGTTGCCGTTGGCCTTCGGGGCGCGGCCGCGGCCGTTGCCGTTGCCGTTCGAGCCGTCGCCGAACGAGCCGTCGTTGATGATGTTCAGCTTGTGCAGCCGCTCGGCCAGCGCGAGCGTGCCCGACGGGTGCTTGAGCGAGTGGCCGATGCCGCCGGGGAAAGGCTCGGGCAGGGGCGGCAGGGGGAACTGCGGGCGGACGGGCACTTCGAGCACGACGCGCGTGAACTCCTCGCCGTGCGAAGGAACCGCGCGCGCGGCGACGCCGGTCGCGGCCTCGACCATGCGGGCCGGCAGGTTGTGGCCGGCGAGCGTCGAGCCGTGAATCCACGCAGGGAAGCGCGGGTTGCATTCGAGCAGCCAGAGCTGGCCGTCGGCGTCGCGCACCATCTCCAGCTCGGCCCCGCCCGTCCAGTTCAGCTCGCGCACGATGCGGCGCAGCGGCGCGGCGAAGTCCTCCGGCACCTCGGTCACGTCGCCGGCCCACGTCTTGCCCTCCTCGGTCAGCTCGCGCTTGCGCATGAAGACGGCGTCGAGCAGCTCGCCCTTGTAGGCGCAGAAGCAGACCGACTGCTCGTAGCCGGTGACGTGCGTCTGGAGGAAGAGGCGCTCCGTCGACCACGCGCGCGTGAGGACGGCGCGGACGGTCTCGAACGAGTCCCACGTCGGCGTCCGCACGGCCTCGTAGTAAGGCCCCTTGAGCCAGACCTTCCAGTCGTGCCGGCGGCAGAAGGCGTGCAGCTCCCAGTCGGAGTGTTCGGTGGAGATGAAGGTCGGCACGCGGACGGGCAGCCCCTCGTGGGCCTCGACGGCCGGCTTGCTGATCTTCTGGATGGCGCGGCGCGGCGGCGTCAGGAGATTCGGGTGGCCTTCGGGGAAGACCGAGGCGAGCCACATGATTTCGAGATCGACGCCCGAAATCCAGAGCGCGCCCGCGTCGAGCAGGCCGCGGATGCGGCTCGCGTACTCGCCGAGGTTCAACTCCTCCCACGGCCTCTGGAGCCACAACTCGTTGAGGTCGGGCCAGTGGATGCCCGAGCTGCGGTTGGAATATTCGACGCCGACGAGCGCGGCGTCGGGGAAGGCCGCGCGCAGCGAGCGCGCCACGCCGACGCCGGGCTGCGGGTTCGTCCCCGAGTAAAGTCCGCTGAGATAAATTTTCATGTTCACCTTATTTCGCAAAGAGGGAGGGTGAGACAGTGCGGCCCCACCCTCGCTCAATCAACGGCTCCGAATTTTGACCGCCGGCCGACGCGCGGGAGTCACCACGCCGCGGCCTTCGTGCGCGCGCGTCCTCGGCACCGAACCCGAGTCGGTTGAGGAGGCCCGACCCGTAACTTTATCCGGCGACCCGAAACCCTTCAGCCGCGGCCGGTCACCTGAAGCGACGCGGTGCCTGAGTGATGTGAGTGCGCCGCCGCGGGCAGACAGCCACGAGGTCAGGGGAGGTGGAGACGCTCCTGGCAGGCTGAGCTAAAAGTTCTAAATCAAAAGTTCTAAATTTAGAATTACAAAAAAAATAACAGCGAGACAGCCCCGCCGTCTGTACGATTCTGGACACAGCGTCAACGCCCGAAAGCGATAACCTTGCGAGTCTAATGGGTGTTGACGAAGACGAGAGAGCGATGACGGAGACCGGCCCGAACGGCGCGCAGAGTCTGCCGCCGGTCGTCGAGGCGGAGGGCGGCGCGGCGCCGGCGGCCGAAGCGCTCTTCGAGTTATGCCGCGGGCGCGGCGAAGAGCTGCGCGGGCGACTGCGCGAGCGCGGCGCGTTGCTGCTGCGCGGCTTCCCGCCCGCGGGGGCGGCCGGGTTCGCGCGCTTCGTGCGCGAGTTCGCGGGGCGCGAGCCGCTCGACTACGTCGGCGGCGCTTCGCCGCGCGTGAAGCTCGGCGGCGGCGTCTACACCTCGACCGAGTACCCGAGCCGCTACACGCTCTCGCTCCACAACGAGCTGGCCTACACCTACCGCTGGCCCGCGCGACTTTACTTCTACTGCGAGACGGCCCCGGCCGCGGGCGGCGAGACGCCGCTCGGCGACAGCCGCTCGATTCTGCGGGGGTTGGACAGCGAGGTGGTCGAGCGCTTCCGCCGAAAGGGCGTCAGGTACGTCCGCAACCTCAAAGGCGCGGCCGGCACGGGCTACTCGTGGCAGGAGGCTTTCGAGACCGCAGAGAGGTCGGAGGTCGAGGCTTACTGCCGCGCGGGCGGCGTCGAGTTCGAGTGGAGGGAGGACGGCGGGCTGCGTCTGAGCGAGGTGCGGCCGGCGACGGCGCGCCACCCGGAGACGGGCGAGGAGGTCTGGTTCAATCAGGCCGAAGCCTTCCACCCTTCGGCGCTCGACGCCGAGGACTACGAAGCGCTGACGGCCGAGGCGGGCGAAGACGGCCTCCGGCTCAACGCCTCCTACGGCGACGGCTCGCCGCTCGAACCCGAAGCGCTCGCGCACGTCCGCGCCGTCACGCGCGCCGAGATGACGCTCGTCGCGTGGCGCCCCGGCGACATCCTCGTCCTCGACAACCTCCTCACCTGCCACGGCCGCATGCCCTTCGAAGGCCCCCGCCGCATCCTCCTCGCCATGACTTAAGAAAGGCGTCTCGGGCGCCGGGTGTCAGATGACGGGTCAACTCCGCCGGCCTTCACCTCGACACCTTCTCAGAGGCAGGCCCAGAGCGCGGGCGTCGAGGCGGCGTTGAAGGGGGGCGCGGGGATGCGCGCGCGGAAGTCGTCTGAGAAGTGGCCGTCCACGCGGACGCTGAAGGTGAGGCCGCCGCAGGCGTCGCTGCCGTGGAACTGATTGACGGTGTCGAACCACGCGCTGTAACCCTCGACGCGGCGCTTCTCGCCGGTCTCGTGGTTGAGCATGTAGAGAGGCTTCAAGAGATTCGTCCTGAGCCAGACGAACTCGTGGCACACCTCGCCGTTCAGGTGATCCCTGTGCGCGGGGACGGCGCGGCCCGCCTCGTCGTAGATGAGGAGGATGCGGCCGGTCTCTTTGAAGGGGAGCGTCGCGACGAAGTCCATCAACTCGGAGAACTCTTTGGCCGCGGGCGTCGGGTGCCAGAGCGAGGTCTGGTCGAGGTCGAGGTAGTTGTAAGGCGTGCCGGCCGCCGTCCGCGTCAGCCAGATTTCGCGCACGCCGGGTCGGTACGGGCTGGCGGCTTCGAGGCGGTGTTCGTTGAGGAAGAGGTCGTCGCGGCCGGCGGCGGCGTGGCGCAGGACGCGCTCGGTGATGTAGGAGTCGAGCGAGCGCAGGCGCCCTACGTCAACGAACTCGTCGAACGACTTGTAGCACGGGTACTTGATCCGCGGGTCAACCGCCGCGGCCCCGTTCGCCAACCGGGCCTCCATGCGAAACCTCCCTTGTCCGGTCGCGCGTCGCGCGTCAGTCCCGACCCGGAGTCTCGCGGCCCGCGCGGAAGGTCAGCCGCCGAGGCAGGCCCAGAGCGCGGGCGTCGAGGCCGGGTTGGCGGCGTGCGTGGGAATCCGCCGCCGGAACTCGTCCGTGAAGACGCCGTCCACGCGGATGCTGAACGACAGCCCCGCGCGCGCGTCGCTGCCGTGGAACTGGTTCACCGAGTCGAACCACGCGCTGTAGGACTCGACGTAGCGCCTCTCGCCCGTCCGGTGGTTGAGCATGTAGAAGGGCTTGTCGAGGTTGGTGCGGAACCAGACGAACTCGTGGCACGTCGCGGCCTGATCGTGATCCCTGTGCGCGGTGACGGCGCGGCCCGCCTCGTCGTACATGATGAGCATCCGCCCCGTCGCCTTGAACGGGAGCGTGCCGATGAAGTCCATCAGCTCGGAGAACTCTTCGGCCGCGGGCGTCGGGTGCCAGAGCGAGGTCTGGTCGAGGTCGAAGTAGCTGTCGGGCAGCTTCGACTGCGCGAGGTAGATCATCCGCGAGCCGGGGAGTTCGGGGGCCTCCGACTCCAAACGGTGAGGCCCCGTATAGAAGCGTATGTCGTCGCGCTCGCGCGCGTGGCGCAGGACGCGCTCGGTGATGTAGGAGTCGAGCGAGCGCAGGCGCCCTACGTCAACGAACTCGTCGAACGACTTGTAGCACGGGTACTTGATCCGCGGGTCGACCTCCTCGTAGACCTCTTCGGGAGAGTCCGCGGCCGGGCCGGCTTGAAGTGCGGCGGCGGGTTGCGAAGCGCCGCCGCGGCGAGGGTTGGCCGCCTGCGTCATAAGCTCGTCATTCATCCCTATCGAGTTGGCTGAAGATGTATGCAGTTTCGGAAAACATAACAGCCCGCTCCGGGCCGGTCTGTACGCTTAAGCACAGTCCGGCGGCGGGGCGCGCATGCGTTGCGTGAACGGGAGCTAGTATATTACCGCGCGCGCCGCGGCGCGAGTCGCGCGGAGAAGGGGCGGTTGAGTTTAACGAAAGATCATTTCAACAAGGGGTTCGCGGAGGGCGCACGGGGGGCACGGGGAAGACGGTTTTCTTCGTGCCCCCGCGTGCCCTCAGCGAACCATGCGCGCGACCGGCGTCGCCCGACACTTGACCGCTTTTCGCTCCTGTTTGACTCCGAACCGGATTCGTCGTACAAGCTTCAGGCCCCGGCCCGCGCGGGCAAATTCTGACGGGGCGAGGTTCCCGGCGCGCAAGCCTCGATGAGCACGAGCGTAGCAGCGAAACCGGCCGCGAGGCCGAAGGCCGACGCGGCGGCCGGCGCCAACGAGGCGGCGGCCGAGTGGTGGGTCGGCCCCGTGCGCTGGGCGGCGCTCGCCGTCTTCGTGGCCGTCCCCGCCGCGACGCCTTTCGTCCAGCCGCTCGCCGGCCGCGCCGTCTGGACTGTCGCGGTCGCGTCGCTGCCGATCTTCATCGTCCTCGTCGGCTATCACCGCTGGCGCCGCATCTGCCCGCTCGCCTTCTTCGCGCAACTCCCGGCCGCGCTGGGCAGGCCGGGCCGCCGCAAGGCCGCGCCGTGGCTTGAGGCCAACTACTACTATCTGGTCGTCGGCGTCTTCGTCTTCTCGCTGTGGGTGCGGCTCGTCGCCACGAACGGCGACGGGCAGGCCATCTCGATCTTCTTCACGCTGCTCACGCTCGCCGCGCTCGCCTCCGGCCTCGTCTACACGGGCAAGACTTGGTGCAACTACATCTGCCCGGTCTCCTTCGTCGAGAAGATTTACACCGAGCCGCACGGGCTGCGCGAGACGCCCAACTCGCAGTGCGAGAAGTGCACCGCCTGCAAAAAATTCTGCCCCGACATCAACGAGGAGAACGGCTACTGGAAGGAGATCGGCTCGCGCCCGAAGCGTCTGGCCTACTTCGCCTTCCCCGGCCTCGTCTTCGGCTTCTACTTCTATTACTACCTTCAGTCGGGCGCGTGGGCTTACTACTTCGGGGGCGGTTGGACGGACGAGCCGCGCGTCTTCGCGAGCGCCTTCTCGCCGGGCGCGGACGCGGCCACGGCCGGGCTCTTCTTCCTGCCGGCCGTGCCGCGCGCCGCGGCCTCTCTCCTGACGCTCGTCCTGTGCGGCCTCGCGAGCCTCGCGCTCTTCTCGTGGGTTGAGAAAGTCGCGGGCGGTTGGCTGCGCGCGCGCGGCCGC
This sequence comes from Pyrinomonadaceae bacterium, assembly GCA_035563275.1. GTDB lineage: Bacteria > Acidobacteriota > Blastocatellia > Pyrinomonadales > Pyrinomonadaceae > QHXN01. Next base: position 764 of record DATMVI010000340.1, on the reverse strand, counting down.
GAGGCGGACGCCGATCAGCGGCGGCACGTCACCTTTTCGCTGGCGGCCTTCGCGGCCTTCGTCACCTTCTACACCTTCGCCGGGGCGCCCACGCTCTGGAAGCTGCCGTGGGCCGCGCCGCACCTCTTCCTGATCCTCGTCGTCCTGACGGCGACGGCGTTTCTGCTGCGCCGCCTCGGCCGCACGCAGAAGCGCTTCGCCGAGGAGACGCTGGCGCGCAACATCGTCCGCCGCTGGGAGTGGCCCGACCAGAAGGCCCCGCGCGACCTCCGCGAAGCCTTCCTCGTCCACACCATCCGCGCGGGCGAGGTGACGCGCAACGCCGCGCGCGTGCTGGAGGTTTACAAGGAGGCCGTCCACGACGCGCTCTCCGAAGGCTTCGTCTCGCGCGAGGACGTGCAGAAGCTGGAGCGCCTGCGCGAGCGCCTGAACATCAGGAAGGCCGAGCACGACAAGGTAATGGCGGCGCTCGCGGCCGACGACCGCGCGCTGCTCGGCGACCCGACGCGCCACCTCTCGCCCGAGAAGTGGTTGCAACTCACGACGTACGAGCGCGCTTTGGAGCAGTACGTCTCGCGCGCCCCGGCCGACGAAGACTTGTCGGACGGCGCCTTCGTCTCGCGCCTGCGCGGGGAGTACCGCGTCACGAAGGAGGAGCACGACGCCGAGCTCGACCGCCTCGGCGGCGGGAAGAAGGCTATGGCGGCGCGGCTCGCCGAGGAGTTGCACGTCGTCGAGCGCGCGGCGGCCACCGCGGCCAAGCT
>DATMVI010000339.1:0-4074 GCA_035563275.1 Pyrinomonadaceae bacterium | reverse complement strand
GTTCGAGCGCCGCCGCGGGCCTGCTCAGGCGACTCGGCTTCCGGCGCCTCCTCAACGTCACGGGCGGCACGGGCGCGTGGGTCGCCGCCGGCTACCCGGTCGAGCAGGCAGCGGCGACGGCGGAATGAGCGGATAGTCCTGAAACTCTGTACGGCGTCAAATTTAAAGCCGGCGCGGACGTTCGAACGTCCGCGCCGGCTTCGTCGCAGGAGGCGGCAGAAGTTGCCGCGTTTAGTAGTTGCGGCGGTTGCGGTGGCCGAAGACGGGGTGGCTGCGCGAGCCCGCGCCGCGGCGGTAGTAGCCGTTGCCGCGCCGACGGCTGCGCCGGTCGTCGTCGCGAATCTCGCGGCGGATTTCGCGGTCGCTGCGGCGCTCGTCGCGGCGCAGTTCGCGGCGCTCCTCACGCGTCAGTTCGCCGCCCGAGCGGCGGTAGGCGCGCCGCTCGGCCCTGTTGGCGCGCTCCTGCTGGCGCAGCCTGCGCGCCTCTTCGCGCGTGAGCCGGCCCGTGCGGACGCCGCGGCGGATGCGCGAGCGGTCGTTGTAGCGGCGGTTGCCGTCGTACCTGTCGTCGCGTTGGCGTCTCTGCGCGAAGGCGTCGGCGGGGAGGCCGACGAGCAGGACGGCCGCGCACAGAAGTAGTAATTTCTTCATCACGAAACCCTTTCCTTGTCGCTTGAAATTTTTAACGACACGGGCTTGGCGGCTGCCGCCGCAGTGACCGGAGAGAGGTCGTGTCGTGATTCGACCTGACAAGCTTGCACCCGCCGTGCCGCGCGCCGCAAACCCCGGCCCGCGAGGGTTATTCGCAGGCGCGGCGGCCGCGGCCCGACTCAGCACCGGACAAACGCGTCCGCCGCCGCCCCGAATCCGGCCACGGCCCCGCGCGCCGGGCGGCCTCTCACGCGCGCCGGGAATCTCAACGCCCGCTTTTCGCAAATTGCTACGTCGGCCGCCGCCCGCTCGCCGTTTGCAAGCCGCCCGCCCCGCCCCGACGCCCCGAAACCGCGTAAACGGCCGAGAACGCGCGGGGCACGGCACTTGTGAAGCTCACGGGCGAGGGCGCGTGGCGAGGCCCTCGGAAGGAGCGGCGGCGATGACGACGAAAGGGCGTGTGGTGCTGGCGGGCGGGAGCGGGTTTCTGGGCCGGGCGCTGTCGGGTGAGTTGGAGCGGGCCGGCTACGAGGTTTGGGTGCTGACGCGCAGGGCGCGACGGGGCCGCGCGCGGCAGGCGGTGTGGGACGGCCGCACGCCGGGCGGGTGGGCGCGGCTGCTCGAAGGCGCGGAGGCGGTCGTCAACCTCGCGGGCCGCAGCGTCAACTGCCGCTACACGCGCCGCCGCAGGCGCGAGATCGTCGAGTCGCGCGTCGGCTCGGTCGAAGCCCTCGGGCGCGCGGCGCGTGAATGCGCGCGGCCGCCGAAGCTCTTCGTGCAGGTCGCCTCGCTGGCGATTTACGGCGACGCCGGCCGCCGCCTCTGCTGCGAGGACGCACCGGCCGGCGCAGGGTTCTCGGCCGAGACCTGCGTGCGCTGGGAGCGCGCCTTCGACGCGCTGACCCTGCCCGCGACGCGCAAGGTGCTTTTGCGAACCGGCCTCGTCCTCGGGCGCGGGGGCGGCGCGTTCCCCGCGTTCGCGCGGCTCGCGCGCTGCTACCTCGGCGGGACTATCGGCGACGGCCGCCAGTACGTCAGTTGGCTGCACGCGCGCGACTTCGCGCGCCTCGTCCTCTGGTGTCTCGAAGAGGAAGGGGCGGCGGGCGTCTACAACGCGACCGGCCCCGCGCCGGTGACGAACGCCGAATTCATGTGCGAGCTGCGCTGCGCGCTCCGCCGGCCGTGGAGCCCGCGCACGCCCGCGGCGCTCGTCCGCCTCGGCTCGTTCCTCCTGCGAACCGAAGCCGAGTTGGTGCTCGGCGGCCGCCGCGCGCTGCCCGACCGCTCGGTCGAACAGGGCTTCAAGTTCATGTACACCAACCTCGAAGCCGCGCTCGCAGACCTCTGCTACGAGCCGGCGGCCCCGGCCGAGCCGGCGCGCGAGGCCGAGTCGGTTCAGGAGACGCGCTCACCCGGCCCCCGCCGCGGCGCGAATCCGCAATCCCCGACCCCCGAGCCGCAATCCGTGTTGACGCCCTCCGCCCCGTCCGTTTAGCATCGCACCTGTTCCCCGAATAGATTGGCCGCGTTCGCCGCTCCTATGCAGGGCATCTTCGACAACAAGTGGTTCGAGCTGCTGATGATCGTCGTCGTCGCCACCTTCCACGGCTACGGGGCGGCGTGGCTCGCCGTGCGGATGCTTTTCCGCCCGCACCGGCCCGTTAAAATCCTCGGCCTCACGGTCTGGCCGCAGGGCATGATCCCGCGCCACCGCGAAAAGCTCGCCCACTCCATCGCCAACGCCGTCGGCAACGAGCTGGTCTCGCAGGAGACCATCGTCCACTCGCTCTTCGAGACCGGCTTCTTCCGCCGCAAGGTCGAGACCTTCGTCGGCTCCTACACCGACGAGCTGCTCAACAAGAATTACGCGACCTTCCTCGACGCCCTGCCGCGCGCGGCCCGCGCCCCCGTCCTCGACGCGCTCGCCGCCTTACAGTTGCGCATCGCCGAGCACGTCGCCGGCGCGCTCCGCAGCGAGGAGACGGCCGAGGCCGTCACGCGCTTCATCGACCGCCGCGTGGACGAGCTGCTCTCGCAGCGCCTCGGCGAGACGCTGAGCGGGGAGACCTTCGAGCAAGTCCTCGGCTTCGTCGAGAGCCGCTTCCGCGGCGTCGTCACCGAGCGCGGCTTCGAGCGCAAGGTGCGCGACTTCGTCTCGGCCCGCGTGGACGAGCTCGCCGCGAGCCGCGCCACGCTGGCCGAGATGTTCACGCCCGAGACCGTCGCCGTCATCAAGGAGCGGGTCGACCGCGAGGTGCCGCCCATCGTCCGCCACCTCACCGAGATCGCCACCAACAAGCGCACCCGCACGCAGATCGGCGCGCTCATCAAGCGCGAGGTGGACGACTACTACCAGCAGCTCAACTTCTTCAAGAAAATCTTCATCTCGCGCGAGCGCATCCACCACGAGGTGGACGACCTCGTCAACAAGACTCTGCCGCGCCGCGTCGAGGAGTTCCTGTCGGGCGAGGCGTTCGAGCAGCAGGCCGAGGGGTTTTTGAATTCGACCATCGACGGCGTGCTCGCGCGCCCCGTCAACGAGCTGGTCGGGCAGCTCGCGCCCGACAAGATGGAGATGATCAAGGAGCAGGTGGCGGGGCGCATCCTCGCCCTCGCGCGCAGCCCCGAGCTCACCGCCACCGTCTCGGCCTACGCCACCGACGCGCTCGCGCGCGTCCGGCCGCACACCCTGCGCGCCCTGCTCGAACACGCCAGCCCCGACTCGGCCGACCGCCTCAAACACTTCCTCGCGCGCGGGCTGATGGACATCCTCTCGCGCGAGGAGACGGCGCGGATGGTCAACGTGATTCTGACGGCGCAGGTCGAGCGCCTGCTCGTCGCGCCCATCGGCCGCGTCGGCGACCTCCTGCCCGAGTCGCAGGTGCGCCGCGCCAGCGCCGCGCTCGTCGAGCGCGTGACGGAGGCGGCGCGCGACCGCCTGCCGACGACCATCGCCGAGTTCGACATCGGCGGCATCGTGCGCGAGAAGGTGGCCGGCTACCCCATCGAGAAGCTGGAAACGCTCGTCCTCTCGGTCGCCAAGCAGCACCTGCGCACCATCGAGCTGTTCGGCCTCCTCATCGGCCTCTTCATCGGGCTGGCGCAGGCCACCTACATGTACTTCCGCGTCTTCTGGCGCTAACGTGCTACTCTCACGTCAGAAGTTTCCGAGATGAAAGCCCCCGCGCACGACGACCGGACGCCGCGACGCCCGCGCCTGCTCGCCCCGTGGCTCGTGCTCGCCCTCGCGCTGCTCGCCACGGCGGCCGCCGCCCTCTACGTCTCGCGCGCGACGCGCGCCCGCGACCGCCTCCGCTTCGACAACGCCGTCCAGCGCACCGAGGACGACCTGCGCACCCGGCTCGACACCTACGTCGCGCTGCTGCGCGCGGGCGCGGCGCTGTTCGCCGGCGGCGACGTGGC
>DATMVI010000338.1:0-19820 GCA_035563275.1 Pyrinomonadaceae bacterium | reverse complement strand
GAAGTAAGGACAAAGGGCGTTCTTAAATCCCGCGTGTGCGGAGGTGCGCGTGTGAGCAGGAAGAGACTGATCTTTGCGGCAGTCTTCGTCGTCGTCAGCCTGATCGGCGTGTGGGCGCGCTACGCCTCGGAGCAGGCCGAGCGGCGCAAGCGCGAGCAGTTGTTCCGCCAGCTGTCACTCAACAACATCGCGCCGGAACTGGGCGGCGCGTCGGCGACGCCCACGCCCACGCCGCCGCCCGAGCCGCGCGACATGTTCGACAGCACGCTCCCGCAGGAGTCGCTCGAACTCGTCGGCCGCGCCGTCGGCGGCGACTTCAAACTGATGGAGCTGAGCTTCGGCGAGGAGCTCGTCACCGCCAAAGTCTCCGCGGACGCCGCAACCGTCCAGCACTACGCGCTCAACAAGCACGCGAAGAACGTCGAGGGGCCGCAGCCCGTGCAGGTCATCGGCGAGGGCAAACTCGCCGACAGCCTCTACGAGCGCGCGGCCGTCGACCTCGCGCTCGTCCCGCGCCTCTCGAAAGAGGCTTTGGAGCGGGCCGCCCTGCCGGACGCGAAGGTGACGAGGGTGAGCCTCGCCTACCCCCTCATTCGCCGCGCGGGCGAGGGGCCGGAGTGGACGGTCTTCGTCGAGCGCGGCAAGGTCAACGTGGACTGGCAGTACAAGTTCGTCACCTTCGACACGCGCGGCAAGTTCAAGCGAATCTCCTGAGCCGGCGCGGGCGCGTCGGGCGCGCGAGGCGGCGTCGCTTCGTTTGGCGTCGGATTCAAAGTAAAATACGGCAAGGCGCGCGCGCGAACGAACCGCAGGGTCAGAATCGCTTCGGCCGCCGCGCGCCTTTCGCGTGTGCGGCAATCAAATTTCAGAAGGGTTTTAAACGAGATGGATTTCGAGCTGAACGAAGACCAGCAGCAGATCAAGATGAGCGTGCGCGAGTTCGCCGAGGGCGAGATCGCGCCCCACGTCCGCGAGTGGGACGAGCGGCAGCACTTCCCCGTCGAACTCCTGCCGAAACTCGCCGAGCAGGGCTTCATGGGCGTCATCTTCCCCGAGGAGTACGGCGGGGCGGGGATGGGCTACATCGAGTACGTCACGATCATCGAGGAGTTGTCGAGGGTGGATGGCTCGGTCGGCATCTCGGTGGCCGCGCACAATTCGCTCTGCTCGAACCACATCTACATGTTCGGCACCGAGGAGCAGAAGCAGAAGTTCCTCGTGCCGCTGGCGAAGGGAGAGAAGCTGGGCGCGTGGGGGCTGACCGAAGCCGGGGCCGGCTCGGACGCCTCGGGCACGCGCACGACCGCCGTCCGCCGCGGCGACGAGTGGGTCGTCAACGGCTCGAAGAACTTCATCACGCACGCGGTGCACGGCGACACCTGCGTGGCCGTCGCCTCGACCGACCGCGCGATGCGCTCGAAGGGCATCACGGCCTTCATCTTCGAGAAGGGGACGCCGGGCTTCATGCCGGGCAAGAAGGAGGACAAGCTCGGCCTGCGCGCGTCGGAGACGGCGAGCGTCATCTTCGAGGACTGCCGCGTGCCGGACGGGAACCGCCTCGGCCCCGAGGGCTTGGGCTTCATTCAGGCGATGCAGATCCTCGACGGCGGCCGCATCTCGATCGCGGCGCTCGCCATCGGCATCGCGCAGGGCGCGTACGAGTCGGCGCTGAAGTACTCGAAGGAGCGGCAGCAGTTCGGCAAGCCCATCTCGGAGTTTCAGGCCATCCAGTTCAAGCTGGCCGACATGGCGACGCAGCTCGACGCCGCGCGCCTCCTCACCTACCGCGCGGCGGCCATGAAGGACGCCGGCCGCAAGGTGACCAAAGAGTCCTCGATGGCGAAGCTCTACTCCTCCGAGATCGGCGTCAAGGTCTGCGAGGAGGCCATCCAGATTCACGGCGGCTACGGCTACACCAAAGACTACCCGCCCGAGAAATACTGGCGCGACTCCAAGCTCTGCACCATCGGCGAGGGCACCTCCGAGATTCAGCGCCTCATCATCGCCAAGCAGATTCTCAGCGGCATGTGAGCGCCGCCAACGTCAACCCACAGTCCCACCAGACTGGAACAGGAGATGAGCGAAGAGACGACCAAAAACTTTGACGGTGAGGAATCGTTCGAGGCCCGCGTGCTGTCTGAGTTATCAGCACTCAGAGGCAGTATGGATTCGATGGAGAGGCGTCTGACTTCTGTCGAGGGGCGCGTGGCGTCGCTTGAGTTGAAGGTGGATGCGCTGGACGAGAAGGTTGACGCGCGGCTGCGCGACACGCGGCCGATCTGGGAGTCGGTGCTGTCACGCCTCCAGATTATTGATAAGAAGTTCGACGTTCACGCGCACGACATGCTGGAGTTGCAGGCTAAAGTTAAACTGATCGAAGAGCGCGCGCTTCCCGACGCGTAAAGTTGATTGATGGGGAATGAAGACTTAGTCGAGCGCGTGCTGGCCGGCGAGGCGCGGGCCGTGGCGCGGGCCATCTCGCTGGTCGAGGACGGCGCGGCGGGCGCGGGCGGGTTGATGAAGTCCCTGTTCGCGCGCACGGGGCGCGGCCTCGTCGTGGGCATCACGGGCGCGCCGGGGGCGGGGAAGTCGTCGCTGGTTGACCGGCTCGCGGCGCTCTACCGTCAACGCGGCGAGCGCGTCGGCGTCGTCGCCGTAGACCCTTCCAGCCCGTTCTCGGGCGGCGCCATCGTCGGCGACCGCATCCGCATGCAGGCACTCGGCCTCGACCCCGGCGTCTTCCTCCGCTCGATGGCGACGCGCGGCAACTTGGGCGGCCTCGCGCGCGCGACCGTCGACGCCGTCGCCATACTCGACGCGGCCGGCTACGAGAAGATCATCGTCGAGACGGTCGGCGTCGGGCAGGACGAGGTCGAGATCGTGAAGACGGCCGACGTTTCGGTCGTCGTCCTCGTGCCCGGCATGGGCGACGACATACAGGCCATCAAGGCCGGCATCATGGAGATCGGCGACGTCTTCGTCATCAACAAGGCCGACCGCGACGGCGTGCTCCGCACCGAGAAGGAGCTCGAAGCGCTACTCTCGCTCGCGCACCGGCCGGACATGTGGTCGCCGCCCATCGTCAAAACGGTCGCCACCGAGAACAGGGGGTTGGAAGAGCTGGCCGCGGCCGTCGAGAGCTACCGCGACTTCCAGAAGGGGGCCGAGGGCGGGGGGGCGCGGCGCGGCGCGGTCGCCCGCTGGCGCATCCTCGAACTGCTGCGCGAGCGCCTGCTGGCCCGCGCCCTCGAAGCCGAAGGCGCGCGCGCGCGTCTCGAAGAGCTGGCGCGCGAGGTGGCCGACAAGCGGCGCGACCCTTACTCGGCCGTCGAAGAGTTCATCGACGCGCCGGCCGGCGGCGCGCCGGGCGCCTGAAAGAGATGACGGCGGGGCGCGCGGGGGCGGGCGGCTACTCGCTCATCGGGCCGGTGCTGCTCGTCGCGGGGTGGGCGGTCTGCTCGCTGCTGCTGGCGTGGCTCTTCTCTTGGCCGGCGTGGCTGGCCGTCCCGTTCGGGCTGGCGGCGTGCGTGCTGTTTTTCGCGCTGCCGCAGGCGGTCTGGGAGTTGAAAAGCCTCCGGGCGATTTTGGCCGAGGAGTTGAGCAGTCGGAAGCGCCCCGAGTCGCATCTAAGAGACTCGTCCGCGGTTTCTCCAATGGACATGAAGGTTGAACACATCGGCATCGCCACCGCGCGCCTCGACGACGCGCTCCGCTTCTGGCGCGACGCGCTGGGCTTAGAGGTCGTCCACACCGAGGTCGTCGAGGAGCAGGGCGTGAGGGTCGCGATGCTGCCCGTCGGCGAGCCGCGCATCGAGCTTCTGGAGCCGACCGGCGAGTCGTCGCCCGTCGCCAAGTTTTTGGAGAAGCGCGGGCCGGGGATTCATCACGTCGCGGTGCGCGTCCCCGACATCCGGGCCGCGCTCGCCCGCCTCAAAGACCGGGGCGCGCGCCTCATCGACGCGGAGCCGCGCGTCGGCGCGGGCGGCTGCCTCGTCGCCTTTGTCCACCCGCAGGCCGCGGGCGGCGTCCTGCTCGAACTCGTCGAGCACGCCGCGGCGGGGCCGGAACCAGAAAGGTAGTCGTCTTGTCATTCAGGAAAGCCTTACTCGCCTCGCTCGCCCTCTCCGTCATCTCTTCCGCAGCCTTCGCCCAAAGGGCCAAGCCGAGGGGCCCCGCTTCGCCGCGCCCGGCCGCCGCCGCGCCCGCGGCCGGCGTCAACCTCACGGCGCAGGACATGGCGCTCGTCGTGGACGGGCTGGGGTTCCCGCCGGAGGTTCGCTCGCGGCTCGCGGCCGACGCCGAAGAGCGTAAGGCTTTCGCCCGCGACGTGCGGCAGATGCTCGCGCTGGCCGAGGAGGCGAAGGCCGCCGGCTACGCCGCGCGCCCCGGCCTCAAGTTGCAGCTCGAACTGTCGCGCTCGTTCGTCCTCGCCCAGACCTACTTCAAGTCGCGCGAGCAGGGCGGGGCCAACTCGCCCGACGAGGTCGCGCCGCCCGCCGAGGTCGAAGCCTTCTTCAAAGAGCCGGCGACGCCCGCGCAGTTCGAAGCCTTCCTCGAAGACTACCGCGTGAACGGGCCGAACAAGGGCAAGCCGCTGACCGACGAGCAGCGCGCCGAGCTGCGCCAGCACTACGGCCGCGTGATGCTCGGCAAGCGCAGGGCCGTCGCCGCCGGCCTCGACCGCCAGCGCCGGACGCAGCTCGTCGTCATGCTCCAGCAGGCGCGCCTGCTCGCCGGGGCCTACTCGAAGGAGATCGGCGCGAAGTTCAAGGCCGAAGAGGCCGAGGTGGACGCCTACGTGGCCGCGCACCCGCAGTACGACACGAAGCCGCAGCGCGCCAAGAGCGAGGACATCCTGCGGAGGGCGCGCGCCGGCGAGAACTTCGAGGCGCTGGCCAACGAGTTCACCGAAGACCCGAGCGGCAAGGGCACGGGCGGCGACCTCGGCTGGTTCGGCCGCGGCCAGATGGTCAAGCCCTTCGAGGAGGCCGCCTTCACGCTCAAGGCCGGCGAGGTGGGCGGCGTCGTCGAGACGCAGTTCGGCTTCCACGTCATCAAGGTCGAGGAGCGGCGCGCGGCCGGCGAAGGGGAGCAGGTGCGTGCGCGCCACATCCTCATCAGGTATAATCCCGCGCTTCGGCCGGGGCGGGGCGCGCCGGCTTCGCCGCGCGAGCAGGCCCGCGCCGCCGTCGAGGAGGAGAAGCGCCACCGCGTCTTCGACGAGATCGCGAACCGGCAGCGCGTCTTCGTCGCCGAAGACTTCGAGCTCGGCGCGCCGGGGGCGGTCACCTCGTCCGCGGCGGGCGACAAGCAGTTGAAGCCGGGGGCGCAGCCTCCGGCCCCCCCCGCCGGCCGCGGGACGACTCCGCGGCCCGCCCCGACCAAACCGAAGACCGGGGCCGCGAGGCCCGGCCGCGGCCGATAGAATTTTTGATTTGCGACCGGTAGCCGCCGGCCGCCGGCCGTCAGTAAAGACAAAAACTGACGGCCGACGACCGGCGACTGGGAGCTAAATCGGGCGTCGCAAATCCACAATCAAAAATTCCATTCACACAGTCACAGGTAGAGTTATCACAACGCGCTAACTGGACTGAACCGGAGATTGAGTGATGATTACTTGCGAGAAGTGCGGAACGAAGATGCCGGAGAGCTCGGAGACTTGCCCCGGCTGCGGGGCCGAGGTCGCGAGGCCGGCCGAGGCGTTGGCCGTCGACCCGAGCGAAGCCGGCGTTGACCCGAGCGAGGCCGGGGCGGCGACCGCCTCGGACTTGCGCGCGCAGGAGGCTTCGGCGCGCCCGCGGCCCGCGGCCCGCGAGGGGCGCGGGATGAGCGCGATCACGAAGGCGGCCATCGCCGCCGGCGTCGCCTTCGTCGTCGCCGGCCTGCTCATCTTCTGGCAGTTGACGACGAGCCACGCCCGCCCGCTCAACCTGACGCCCGAGGACATGGCGCTCATCGCCGAGAGCGCGTCGCCGCAGCAGCGCATGGCGCTCTCGTCCGACGCCGAGGCGCGGCAGGAGATGGCCAAGAACATCCGCGAGTTCCTCGCCATCGCCGACGAGGCCCGCTCGAAGGGCTTCGAGGATCGCGCCGAGGTCAGGCGCCAGCTCGACACCATGAAGCACTTCGTCGTCGCCCAGACCTACGCGCTCAAGCAGCGCGAGGGCGGCGCGCCGCAGGGCGAGCTCTTCACGAAGGAGGAGGTCGAGGGGTTCCTCAAGGGCGCGAACTCGGAGAAGGAGTTCGAGCAGGTCGTCAAGGACGCGCAGGCCACGGGCCTGCTCCCGCCCGAGCTCGACGACACGCAGAAGGAGCAGATCAAGCAGCAGTGGGGCACGGTCATGGTGCTCTCGCGCAAGGGCACGCAGGCCGGCGTCGATAAGGATCGCAAGACGCAGCTTCAGGTCGAGTTGCAGCGCGCCAAAGTCCTCGCCGAACTCTACGCCGAAGACCTCGCCAAGGGGCTTCAGCCGACCGACGCCGAGGTGGACGCGAAGATGGCCGAGGCGCGGCGCGAGGCCGAGGACGTGCTGAAGCGCGCCCGCGGCGGCGAGGACTTCGAGGCGCTGGCCAAGCAGCATTCGGACGAGCCGGGCGCGTCGGAGCGCGGCGGCGACCTCGGCTGGTTCGGCCGCGGCCAGATGGTCAAGGAGTTCGAGGAGACCGCCTTCGCGATGAAGGAGGGCGACGTGAGCGACGTGATCGAGACGCAGTTCGGCTTCCACGTCATCAAGGTCGAGGGGCGCCGCAACGAAAAGGGCGCCGACGGCAAGGACGAGGAGCAGGTCAAGGCCCGCCACATCCTCATCCGCCCCCCCGGCATCGCCGAGCCGAACCGCATGGCCGCGCCCAAGTCTCTGCGCGAGCAGGTCAAGGACTCCATCGCGCGTGAGCGTCAGGAGCAGCGCATCAAGGAGATCGTCGAGCGCTCGAAGGTGCAAGTCCCGACCGAGTTCGCCGTCAAGGCCCCCGAGATGCCGAAGCCGCCGGCCGGCTCGCCGCACGGCGAGGTTCCGATGCCGCCGCCCGCCGACGACGGCCACGGCCACGGGGCCGAGGGGCAGGGCGCCGAGCCCGAGCGGAAGTAGAGCGAGGAGGCTGACGAAGAGCACGGTGCAGTTCGGCGACTACCGCGTGGAGGTCGTGCCCGACGCCGAATTTCGCCTCGACGGCGGGGCGATGTTCGGCGTCGTGCCGCGCTCGCTCTGGTCGCGCGTCGCGCCGCCCGACGAAGAGAACCGCGTCCTGCTCAACATGAACTGCCTCTACGTCGAGGCCGCGGGCGAGCGCGTGCTGGTCGAGACCGGCATCGGCGACAAGTGGACCGAGCGGCAGGCGGCCACCTACGCCATCAGCCGCGAGGCGAGTCTGGGCGAGCGCCTGCGCGCCGTCGCGGGCTGCGCGCCGGAGGAGGTGACCGTCGTCGTCAACACGCACCTCCACTTCGACCACGCCGGCGGCAACACCGCGCTCGACGCCGGCGGCCGCGCCGTCCCGGCCTTCCCCAACGCGCGCTACTTCGTCTCGCGCTCGGAGTTCGAGCACGCCGAAGCGCCGCACGAGCGCGACCGCGCCAGCTACCTCAAGGAGAACTGGCAGCCGCTCGCCGAGAGCGGCCAGCTCGAATTGAAACCCGACGCCTACGAGGTCGTGCCGGGCCTGACTTTGGAGACCGTGCCCGGCCACTCGCGGACGATGCAGTGCGTGCGGCTGGAGCGCAGCGGGCGCACGCTCTACGGCTTCGCCGACCTCGTCCCGACCCGCGCCCACGTCCCGCTCGCGTGGATCATGGGCTACGACCTCTACCCCGTCGAGACGCTTGAAGCCAAGCGGCGCCTCCTGCCGCGGGCCGCCCGCGAGGGCTGGCTCTGCCTCTTCTACCACGACGCCGAAGCCCCGCTCGCCCGACTCGTCGAGGACGAGGGGAAGCTGCGCGCCGTCAGCCACCGCGAGCCGCCCGCGGGCTCAGACGCCGGGGGTGAAGAGTGCCGACGCGCCTGACACTCAAGGTCGCCTGCGCCGCGCTGCTGACGCTGTATGCGGCCGCCGACGCGCGCGCTCAGGAGCAGCCGGAGGAGCGCCTCTCGTCTCTGCTCGACGGCCGCGTGACCTTCACGCTGCCGCCGTCGTGGGATTTGCAAAGCCACGTCAACACGCCCGCGAGCGGGCGCGCGCAGTTCGGCGTCCCGAGCCCGGCCGGCGACAAGTCGCGCCCCGCGAAAGCGATCCTGACGGCGAAGGTCGTGCCCGCCGGGGTAAACGTCCGCAGCGAGAGCGACGGCGTCTACCAGAACCTCTACGAGGGGCTGGCCGTCCTCTCCGACACCTTCGACGGCGACGACTGGCGCACGATGGTCTGGACGGTTAAAGACAAAGGCGCGGCGCAGCTCGTGCTCAACCGCTTCGGCCTCGCGGGCCGCGTCTCGGTCGAGCTGGTCGTCGTCTTCCCGTCGGAGAAGAACGACCCGAAGCTCGTCGAGCAGACGCTCGCCGACTTCAACGCCATGACGGAGAGCCTCAGAATCGACGGGCGGAACAGGTTCGACCGCCCCGTCAGGACGGAAAACCTTTCGAAGCCGAAGCAGGTGAATCAAAAACCATGACGACCGCGAAGATCGGCATCATCGGGGGCAGCGGCCTCTACCAGATGCCGGAGTTGACGGAGATCGAAGAGGTCAGTGTGGAGACGCCGTTCGGGCCGCCGTCGGACGCCTTCGTCGTCGGCACGCTCGAAGGCGAGCGCGTGGCCTTCCTGCCGCGCCACGGGCGGGGCCACCGCCTGACGCCCACGGAGCTGCCCTTCCGCGCCAACGTCTACGCCATGAAGCTGCTCGGCGTCGAGCGCATCCTCTCGGCCTCGGCCGTCGGCTCTTTGCAGGAGCGGTACGCGCCGCTCGACATGGTCATCCCCGACCAGTTCTTCGACCGCACTCGCGCGCGCGCCCGCGAGTCCACCTTCTTCGGCGAAGGCATCGTCGCGCACATCACGTTCGCGCACCCGGTCTGCGGCGAGGTGGGCGACGTGCTCGAAGAGTCATGCCGCGCGGCCGGCGTGGGCGTCCACCGCGGCGGCGCGTACCTCTGCATGGAGGGGCCGGCGTTTTCGACGAAGGCCGAGTCGCACGTCTACCGCTCGTGGGGCATGGACGTGATCGGCATGACCAACTTGCAGGAGGCGAAGCTGGCGCGCGAGGCCGAAATCTGCTACTCGACGCTGGCCCTCGTCACCGACTACGACTGCTGGCACGAGGGGCACGACGCCGTCTCGGTCGAGACGGTGGTCGAGTACCTCAACAAGAACGTCCGCAACGCGCAACTCGTGATGCGCGAGGCCGTCCGGCGGCTGGCCGGCAGGGAGCGCGGCTGCGGCTGCGGCTCGGCGCTCCGCAGCGCCATCTTCACGCCGCGGGAACTCTGGCCCGAGGCGACAACGAAGAGGCTCGGGGCGATCATCGAAAAGTATGTGAACGGCAGAGCGTAGTCGTCAGTCGTCAGTTCCTGAGTAAAGGAGAACTGATGGCCGACGACCGAAGCCGCCTTCCCGATTCACGATTCACGATTTACGGCAGTTGAGGTTTCGGACATGAAGAAAATCGCATTGACTCTGGGCGGGGCGGCGCTGGGCTTGGCGCTGGCGGCCGGGCCGGCGCGGGCGCAGACGGGCGCGGTGGCGAAGGGGCCCGACCCGTCCGTCATCAAAGACACGGAGATCGAGAAGGACGCGCTGCACAACCTCGAAGTGGCCCGCCACTACTTCAAGATGAAGAAGGCTTACTTCGCCTCCTTCAAGCGCGCCGAGGAGCTGATCGAGGGTTACCCCGAGTTCACGCGGCTCGACGAGGCGCTCTACATCGCCGGCATGAGCAGCCTCTACCTCGCCGAGGGCAAGGGCAAGCAGAAGGCCCCGGCCGCGCCGCCCGAGACCGCCGAGATGTACAGCCCGGAGAAGCTGCGCGGCGGCGCGCGCGACTACCTCTCCCGCCTCGTCAAAGGCTACCCCGAAAGCAAGTTCCGCAAGGATGCCGAGGAAACTTTGGCCCGGCTCGGCGGGGCGCAGCAGTAAAATTAAGTTCCGGGACTCGGAACCCGCGGCCCGGAACCGATTCGACGAAGGAGAATCCATCCACGTGTCACTGCTTGTCGTCGGTTCGGTGGCGTTCGACGCGGTCGAGACGCCGTTCGGGAAGCGCGAGAAGATGCTGGGCGGGTCGGCCACGCACTTCTCTCTGTCGGCCAGCTTCTTCGCGGACGTGCGCGTGGTGGGCGTCGTCGGCGGCGACTTCGGCCCCGAGGAGATGGCGGTCTTCGAGGAGCGCCGGATCAACACGGACGACCTCGAACGGGTCGAAGGCGGCAAGACCTTCTTCTGGCGCGGCCGCTACGACTTCGACCTCAACACGGCCCACACGCTCGACACGCAGCTCAACGTCTTCGCCGACTTCAAGCCGAAGCTCTCGGCCGGGTCGCGCGGCGCGCGGATGGCCTTCCTCGGCAACATCCAGCCCGACCTCCAGCGCGAGGTGCGCGAGCAGGTGCGCGGCGCGGAGCTGGTCGCGCTCGACACGATGAACTACTGGATCACGAGCGTGCCCGAGCAGGTCAGAGAGGCCGTCAGCGCCGTCGACGTGGTCATCATCAACGACGCCGAGGCCCGCCAACTCGCCGACGAGCCGAACCTGATTCGCGCCGCGCGCCGCATCCTCTCGTGGGGGCCGCGCGCGCTCGTCATCAAGCGCGGCGAGTACGGCGCGGCGATGTTCACGCCCGACGCCTACTTCGCCATCCCGGCCTACCCGCTGGAGTCGGTCTTCGACCCGACGGGCGCGGGCGACACCTTCGCCGGCGGCTTCATGGGCTACCTCGCCGGCCACGACCGCGTGGACGACGCGACGCTCAGGCGGGCCATCATCTTCGGCTCCGTCATGGCCTCCTTCAACGTCGAGGAGTTCGGCACCGAGCGCGTCCGCCGCCTCACCCACGAAGAGATCAACCAGCGCTTCCGCGAGTTCAAGCGCATGACCCACTTCGAGGAGATTCCCTTCGAGCGGGCCGCCACGCAAATCAAGGGGTGAAGGGCGAAAGGGCGGGGGTTGAGGCCGCGCGGCGGGGCGGGGGAAATGCTCTTTCTTCCCGCCCTCTCCCCCTTTCGCCCCTCGCCCTTTTCACCTTTTCCCGCTCTTCCCCTATAATGCAGGCGTTCATGTCAAGACAACCAACACCGCGGGGGAATCTATGTTCTGCCCTGTTTGCGAGTCGGAGTACGAGGCGGGCATCACCGTGTGCCCGGACGACGACACGGAGCTGGTCGAGCGCCTGACGCCCGAGAACACCGTGAAGGATCACAGCGAGGCGCGGTTCGTGCCGCTGCACAACATCGGGTCGCCGACCGAGGCCGAGATGGTGCATGACATCCTCACCCAGAACGGCATCCGCGCGGCCGTCCAGTCGGGCGGCATGGACGCCTTCTCGCCTCTGCTCTCGACGACCGCGCCCGGCGCGCTCGTCCTCGTCGACGAGCGCGACCTCGACCGCGCGCAGGAGATTTACGACTCCTTCTTCGGCCGTGACACCACCCCGCTCACCGGCACGACCGACGAGGAGGAAGAGAATGCGGAATGATGAATGCGGAATGCGGAATTGCAGAAGAGGTTTTCATTCTGCATTCCGCACTCTGACTTCCGCACTTGCCTTGGAGGGCTTACCGTGGCAGAGGTGAATTCGGCGGCGATCGTGGTGATGATGACGGCGGGGAGTCAGGAGGAGGCGGCGCGGCTGGCGGAGATGCTGGTCGGGGCGCACCTCGCGGCCTGCGTGCAGATCATGCCGCAGATGGAGTCGGTCTACCGCTGGAAGGGGGCCGTCCACCGCGCGCCGGAGTTCCTGCTGCTCGCCAAGACGACGGCCGCCTGCTTCGACGAGCTGGAGCGCGAGGTGCGCTCGCTCCACACCTACGACACGCCCGAGATCGTCGCCCTCCCCGTCACCCACGTCTCCGCGCCCTACTTCGAGTGGCTCACCACCAACGCCTTCCCCCCGCTCGTCTCCCGCGCCGCCGTCTCCGAGAACCCGCCCGCGCAGGAACGATAAAAAGTTTCGAGTTCAGAAACTGAGGCCCGGCCGCGGTGGAGGGCGTTGAGCTTAAACGTAGCGTCAACGCCTTCCCCGCGGCCGGGCCTCCGGCTGTCGTCTTTAACTTCTTCAGTAGTCGTAGTCGCCGTCCTGCAACTTGTGGAGCGCGTCCTGACTGCGGACGACGATGTTGACGACCTCGGAGGGTGAGTCGGTGAGGTGCAGGCGGCGGAGGTCTACGTCGGAGATGTACCTGAACTTGAGCATCGTGTCCTCGATCCACTTGAGCATCCCGCCCCAGTAGTCGCGGCCGAAGAGGACGACGGGGAAGTTCCTGATCTTGCTCGTTTGGATGAGGGTGAGCGCCTCGAACAGCTCGTCGAGTGTGCCGAAGCCGCCGGGGAAGATGACGAAGGCGTTCGAGTATTTGACGAACATCGTCTTGCGGACGAAGAAGTATTTGAAGACGAGCGAGCGCGTCTGGAAGGGGTTCGGCCGCTGCTCGAAGGGCAGCTCGATGTTGCAGCCGATGGAGACGCCGCCGGCGTCCAGCGCCCCGCGGTTGGCGGCCTCCATGATGCCGGGGCCGCCGCCCGTGATGACGGTGAAGCCGGCCTCGGCGAAGAGCGCCGCCGTCTCCTGCGCGGCCGCGTAGAAGGGGTGGTCGGGCGGGGTGCGCGCCGACCCGAAGATCGACACGCCGCGCGTCACGGTGGCCAGTTCGTCGAAGCCCTCGACGAACTCGCCCATGATGCGGAACACGCGCCACGTGTCCGTGTGCGTGAAGTCCTCGGCCCGCGGCGTCTGGAGCAGTTGCTCGTCCTGCGTCGCCCCGCGCCCGGTCGAAGCTGTGTCGGGTTGTTCGTTCTCAGCCATAAGAGAAGTAGTCAGTAGACAGTAGTCAGTAGACGGCAGAAAAGCGTTCGTGGCGGATCGCTCGGGTGTCGGCGTCGGCAGACTTTGCGCGGGGCCTGCTGGCTTACCGTCTACTGACTGCTGCCTACTTTGTTAAAAGGCCATGATGTTGTAGCCGCAGTCCACGTGGAGGACTTCGCCGGTGATGCCGGAGGAGAGGGGGCTGAGGAGGAAGAGGGCGGCGTCGCCGACCTCGCGCGCCTCGACGTTGCGGCGCAGCGGGGCGCGCTCGGCGTGGTGGCGCAGCATCGTGCCCATGTTGCCGACGCCGCGCGCGGCGAGCGTGTTGAGCGGGCCGGCGCTGACGGCGTTGACGCGGATGTTTCTGGGGCCGAGGTCGGAGGCGAGGTAGCGCGTGCTGGCTTCGAGCGCCGCCTTCGCCACCCCCATCACGTTGTAGTTGGCGACCACCTTCTCCGCGCCGTAGTAGGTCATCGAGACGACGCTCCCGCCCTCGGTCATCAGCGGCGCGGCCGCGCGCGCGAGTTCGACGAGCGAGTAGGCGCTGATGTCGAGCGCCGTCTGGAAAGCCTCGCGCGTCGTCGCGGCGTACTCGCCTTCTAGCGCCTCGCGCGGCGCGAACGCCAAGCTGTGGACGAGGAAGTCGAGGCGGCCGAACCGCTCGCGCACGGCGTTGAAGGTCTGCTCGACCTCCTCCGGCTTCGTCACGTCGCACTGCACGAGCGGCGAGTCCGTCCCGGCGATCAGGCCCTCGACGTTCTCCTTCAAACGCTCGTTCTGGTACGTGAACGCCAGCCGCGCCCCCGCCCCCCGGCAGGCGACGGCCGTCGCCCACGCGATCGAGCGCTTGTTGGCGACGCCGAAGATGATTCCGAATTTGTTCTCAAGCAGCATGGTTTTAAGTCGCGGGTTTCGGGTTGCGAGTTTCGAGTTCGCGGCTCCGGGCTTGAGACTGACGAGAAAGAAGTCGTCTTTAACTCGAAACTCGCAACCCGGAACTCGCAACTGTTACGCGGCGGCGGTTGCCTGCTCGCCGTTGACGAGGCGGCCGTAGTCGCCGGACTCGACCCATTTGAGGATTTCCGAGACGCGCCAGACGGGGAAGGGGTGCGAGAGGCCGGAGGAGATGATGTCGGCCCAGAAGCGGTCGAGCGCCTTCTCGTCGTAGTTCTTCTGGAAGTCGCGCCCCTGCTGGAGGAACTGCTCGTAGTCGAGCCTTGAGGCGAACGTGCCGCCGCAGAGCTTCATCATCAGCCGGCCGATCACGTCGGCGTCCTGCGTGACGAGCAGCGCCGCTCGGTCACAGGAGAGTTCGGCCCGGCGCGCCCACGCGAGGAGCGCCGCGCGCATCGTGCCCGAAAGGATTTGCACGACGAGGTTGGCGATGGGGGCGTAGGCCAGAGACGCCTCGGCGAGCAGTTCGAGCAGGCGCGCGGCCGTCAGGTACAGAACGTGCTCGGCGTGGATGTGGCCGACCTCGTGGGCGACGACGGCCAGAATCTCCTCGTCCGTTAGGCGCTCGATGAGCCCCGTGAAGAGGACGATGACGTGGCGGTCAACGCCGAAGGTGAAGGCGTTGACGACCGGCGACTGGAGGATGAAGAGGTCGGGCATGGCGACGCCGAGCGTGGTGCAGGCGACCTGAAGTTTGGCGTGGAGGTCGGGGGCCTGCTTCGGCGTGACCTGCACGGCGCTGGCCGTCAGGATGGTGCGGATGTAAGGCTCGCCGGTGATCTGCAACAGTTTTTTGACGGCGCGGTCGAGGCCGGGGATGGCGCGCAGGGCGGCCAGCGCGCGGCTGTCGGCCGGGTGGACGTAGTCGTGCTTGTCCAGCTCCGCGAACTTCTTGTGCGGCTCGGCGGAGAGCGTCAGGCGGCAGCGGCCGCAGCGCGCCTGCCCGCCGTCGGCCCGCGTCTGGTTCAACTGCCCGCAGTAGCGGCAGCGCACCGGCGCGCCGCCGTCGGCGCCCGTCAGGGATTCAACTTCTGCCATCTCGTTTTTCCTTCAAACACAGACATTGATGACAGGCGCGACCGGGAAGACTCAAAAAAAATGGTGGCCTGTTCGTTGCCGCAAGTATCAACGATGCGGCGGCGCGAGGGCAAGCGGGGAAAAGCAGTAGACAGTAGACAGTAGACAGTAGTCAGTAGTCAGTAGGCTCCGCACTACGACGGCTGTCGCTGACGCCCGGACGAGACATTTGCGAAGGTCTTTCTACTGACTACTGACTACTGACTACTGACTACTGCCTTTAGTGCCTGAAGTGCCGGACGCCGGTGAAGACCATCGCGAGGCCGTGTTCGTCGGCGGCGGCGATGACTTCGGCGTCGCGGACGGAGCCGCCGGGTTGGATGACGGCGGTGACGCCGTGTTTGGCGGCTTCGTCGAGGCCGTCGCGGAAGGGGAAGAAGGCGTCGGAGGCGAGGACGGAGCCGGCGACGGGCAGTTGCGCGCGCATCGCGCCGAGGCGGACGGAGTCCACGCGCGACATCTGGCCCGCGCCGACGCCGACGGTCTGCCCGGCGCGCGCGTAGACGATGGCGTTCGACTTCGTGTGCTTGCAGACCGTCCACGCGAAGAGCAGCGCTTCCGTCTCCTCGGCCGTCGGCGCGCGCCGCGTCACGACCTGTAGCTGCGAGGCGTCGAGGCGGTGCGTGTCGCGCGTCTGGACGAGGAGGCCGCCGGTGATGCGCTTGAAGTCGAGACCTTCGGGGGCCGCGGGGTCGCCGGCGCGCAGGACGCGCAGGTTCTTCTTAGACTTCAAGACTTCGAGGGCCGCGTCGTCGTAGCCGGGCGCGACGACGACCTCGGTGAAAATCTCCGTGACGGCGCGGGCGGCGCGCTCGTCCACGGCGCGGTTGAAGGCGACGATGCCGCCGAAGGCCGAGGCGGGGTCGGTGGCGAGCGCCTTGCGGTAAGCCTCCTCGGGCGTGGCGGCCGTGCCGACGCCGGAGGGGTTCATGTGCTTGATGACGGCGCAGGCCGTGGCGTCGAAGTCGCAGACGAGTTGCCACGCGGCGTCGGCGTCCACGTAGTTGTTGAAGGACATCTCCCGGCCGGCGAGCACCTCGGCCTGCGCGACGCCGCCCGCCTCGCCCGCGTAGTAGAGGGCGGCGCGCTGGTGCGGGTTCTCGCCGTAGCGCAGGTCGCAGACTTTGGCGAGAAGCTGGTGAACCTCGGCGGGGAGCGCGTCGGCGGAGGCTTCGGAATCGCGCCCCTGACCGCCGGCCGGGGCGTACGCCTCCCTGACAGAGGCGCGGGCCTGCCGCGCGTTGAGGAACTCGAAGATGGCCTCGTCGTAGGCGGACGTGTGGGCGAAGGCGTAGAGCGCGAGCGTCTGGCGAGTCTCGGGCGAGAGCGAGCCGTCGCGGTGGCTCAACTCGTCAACGACGCGGCCGTAGTCGGCGGGCGAGACGACGACGGCCACGTCCCGGTAGTTCTTCGCGGCCGAGCGGATCATGGCCGGGCCGCCGATGTCTATCTGCTCGACCGCCTCTTCGAGAGTGACGCCCTCGCGCGCGACCGTCTGCTCGAAGGGGTAGAGGTTGATGACGACCATGTCAATCGGCTCGATGCCGTGCTCGGCCATCGCGCGGCGGTGCTCGTCGTTGTCGCGCAGGCCGAGGAGTCCGCCGTGGATGCGAGGGTGGAGCGTCTTAACGCGGCCGTCGAGCATTTCGGGGAAGCCGGTCACGTCGGAGACCTCGCGCACCTCGACGCCGGCCTCGCGCAGGCTGCGGGCCGTGCCGCCGGTGCTCAGAATCTCGACGCCGAAGCCGGCGAGCGCGCGCGCGAAATCGACGAGGCCGGTCTTGTCCGACACGCTCAGGAGCGCCCGGCGAATTTTGCGGAGGCCCGCGGGAGTTTGTTCAGGCATGAGTTCATCCGGAAAAGGGAATGCAGAGCGCCGAGATTCTACCCCGCCGCCATTCGACGGCGGAAGCCCGACCGCGCGGGAGGGCGTCTCGGGAAAGGCGAAAGACGACGAGGGGCGCGGCGGCTTCCGTCTCCCAACGTTGCCGCCCGCCTTCCGACTTTCCTGAGACGCCCCGCCTCACGGCCGGGCTTCCGGTCGGTAGCCGTGGCGGAGTTGGCGGAGGCGGAGTTTGCGCCGGTTGGGGGCGGTGAGGCGGACTTCGAGGCGGCGCGGGCCGGGGCCCTGAGACGTTTCGGAGGCGTGGTAGCCGAGGACGTACTGGCCGGCGAGGTCTTCGGCGATGGCGCGGAAGACGGGGCCGAGGTCGTGCGCGGCGTGGGCGTCGAGCGAGGTGCGGGCGTCGCCGACGACGAAGAACTGCCCGCCGGTCTTCTCGGCCAGCGCGCGGAAATCTTTCGCGGGGCGGCGCGCCACGAGCCGCCCTTCGCGCGGCGCGTAGAGCGGGAGGTGTATGACGTAGAAGGAGACGCCGGCGCGCTCGGCCTCGCCGACGACGGTCGAGGCGCGGGCGGCGCTCGCGGTGTCGAGGCCGTCGCTGATGAGGACGACGATGCGGCGCTCGGCCGGGTGCGAGGGGCCGGCGGCGAAGGCGCGGACGGCGGCGAGCGCGGCGTCGAAGATGGCGGTGCGGCGGTCCGGGAGCGCTTCGATGAGGAAGGCCGCGGGCGCGCGGCTCGCGTCGGCGGTGAAGGGGAGCGTCAGCTCGGGCCGCTCGCGGAACTGCATGACGGCGACGCGCGAGCCGGGGCCGAAGCGGTTGAAGACGGCCAACGCCGTCTCGCGCTGCCGCGCGATGGTCTCGCGCGTGCTGCCCGAGGCGTCGAGCAGGAAGAGGAGCGCGACCCTTTCGGCCCCGGCCGCGAAGTAGGCGGCCTCGACGCGGCGGCCGTCCTCGCTCACCTCGAAGTCTTCGCGGCCGAGGCCCGCGACCCTGCGCCCGCCGCCGTCGGTGACGTAGACGGGGACGGTGACGAGGTCTGTGCTGACGCGGACGACCTCTTCGGGAGAGGGCGGGGGCGGCACGTCCTGCGCGGGGGCGTCGGCCGCGCACAGGTGCGCGAGCAGAGTCAGCAGAAGGATTCGGAGGCGGAGCGCGCGGGCTTTGGGAGTCGGAAGTGCGCGGCGCGGGGCCGTGGAGGGCGGGGGCGGCATCCGGCCGGGCCTAGAACAGGAAGCGCCCGAAGAAGAGGATGCTCAGGATGACGACCAGCGTGATGATGATGATCTTGATGAGAGTCACGGCCAATTCCTCAAGGTCAAAGCGCCCGGACTGACTGAAGATAGGCATTTTATCGGCGCTCAGATTGGCGTGTCAACGTCGGGTTCGACGCGCGCCGCGGCTGCGACTGCCTGAAAATACGCCGCCCGGCCGCGCCCGGTTCCGCCATTCCCGCCGCGCAGCACCATTCCGCGAGTCCGCGGCAGGGTTTTGCGGGCTCGCAGCGGAGCTTTGCGGCTCGCGGCGGCGTGTCGCGGACTTGCAGCGCCATATTGTGAGCTTGCAGAACGGTTTTGCAGCGGCGCGTCGGCCGTCCGCGGAGTCCCGACGCCTCGCCCTAAACGGCGCTTTGACTTAGGTTTAAGTGATGTTATAGTGTGACTCGCAACACCTCTTTAAAGCTGTGAGACCTTGAAGTTCGCATTTAGCGCCAGCCGCAGGAATTCAAAGGCGTCGCCCATGACGACGGCGCTCGTGCTGCTCGTCCTGACAGGCCACGCCTTCGTCGTCAGCGCGACCCACTTCCACGCCGGCCGCCAGCCCGCGCCCGCCTGCGTAGACGGCGCGCAGGTCGGACACTTCGAGGGCACGGAGACCGCCCCGCCCTCCGGCGCGCACGAGCAGTGCCTGCTCTGCCGCCTCCAGCGCAACTTCGTCTCCGACCTCCAGCACAACCCCCCGGCGCTCGACGCCCCGCCGGCCGAACCCCTCGGCCGCTCCCGCACGCCCGACGCCGCCGCGCGCCGCGCGCACCTGCTGGCCCCTTCCGGCCGCGCACCACCTCCCGCATAAAAACCCGAGTCCGGCGAAGTCAGACGGCCGTCAGGCCCGCGGCTCGAACGTCCCCGGCAAGCCACGGCTTGCGCGCGGACGGCGGCCGGGTCGCACTCCACAGAGGCCGCCGCCCCGCCCGGACGCGACCGCACGCGACCCGCGCGGCCGAGTCTTCGGACTCGACCGCCCCAGTTCACGTCCGACGGTTTGAGGAGTTTTTATGCGTCGCAGTCATATACAGAGATTTTTGCTTTCGCTCCTGCTGCTCGTCGTCCCGGCCCGAGCCTTCGCGCAGGCGGGCGGCACGGTGGCCGGCTCGATCACTTTGGCCGACGGCGGGACGCCGCTGCACAACGTCATCGTCACCGTCGTCCAGTTGAAGCGCTCGGTCGAGACGAACGAGACCGGCGACTTCGTTATCGAGGGCGTGCCGCCGGGCACGTACACCATCCTCGCCCACATGGAAGGCTTCCCCGACCTGACGCGGCAGGTGACGGTCACGGCGGGCGGCGTGGCGCGGCTCGACCTGCAACTGCGCCTGTCGGGTCTGAGGGAGGAGGTGACGGTGACGGCCACCGGCGAGGAGCAGGCGCGCTTCGAGGCGTTCCAGTCCGTCACCACGCTCGACGCGACGCGTATCGCCGAGGAGAGCCACCCCTCGCTCGGCGAGGTGCTCGACAAGGAGCCGGGCGTCGCCAAACGCAGCTTCGGCCCCGGCACGTCGCGCCCCGTCATCCGCGGCTTCGACGGCGACCGCGTGCTCGTGCTTCAGGACGGCGTCCGCACCGGCTCGCTCGGCTCGCAGTCGGGCGACCACGGCGAGCCGGTGGACGTGCTCTCGCTCGAACGGCTCGAAGTCGTCAAAGGCCCGGCCACCCTGCTCTACGGCTCGAACGCCATCGGCGGCGTCGTCAACGCCATCACCGGCCACGACTTCGCGCACGA
>DATMVI010000337.1:0-2780 GCA_035563275.1 Pyrinomonadaceae bacterium | reverse complement strand
ACGGCGTGAAGCTGTTCCTGCCCGTGCTGCGCGAGCAGGCGTCGGCGCACGTCGTCAACGTCTCAAGCGTCTTCGGCTTCATCGCGCCGCCGGGCAACGCCGCTTACTGCGCGAGCAAGTTCGCCGTCCGCGGCTTCACCGAATCCCTGCGCCACGAGCTCGAAGGGACGAGCGTTGCGGTCTCGTGCGTCCACCCGGGCGGCGTGGCGACCGACATCGCGCGCGCGGGCCGCCTCGGCGAGCGCGCGGACGCGGCCGAGCGGGACGCGCTCGTCAATTTCCACACGAAGGCTTCGCGCACCACGGCCGACGAGGCCGCCCGCGCCATCGTCCGCGGCATCCGCCGGCGCTCCAAGCGCATCCTCGTCGGCGCGGACGCGCGCCTGATCGACGCGGTTCACCGCGCGGCCCCCGTCGGCTACCTCTCCGTGATGGATCGGCTCTCCGGCGGCCAACTCTCGAAACTGCGGAAAAAGCCCTGAGCGGTGGTGCGAATGATGACGACGAGCGACGACCCCTACCTCGGCTTTCAGGTCTCGCCGCGCGCGCGGGAGATTTACGCGCGGCTGCGCGACTTCATGGAGGAGCACGTCTACCCGAACGAGCGCGCGTTCCATGAGCAGATCGAGGAGGGCGACCGCTGGCAGCCCGTGCCTTTGATGGAGGAGTTGAAGGCGCGGGCGCGGGCCGAGGGGCTGTGGAACCTGTTCCTGCCCGAGAGCGAGTACGGCGCGGGGCTTTCCAACCTCGAATACGCGCCGATGGCCGAGCTGACGGGGCGCTCGATGGAGTTCGCGCCGGAGGTCTTCAACTGTAGCGCGCCGGACACGGGCAACATGGAGGTGCTCGTCCGCTACGGCACCGAGGAGCAGAAGGAGCGCTGGCTGCGGCCGCTGCTCGAAGGCCGCGCTCGCTCGTGCTTCGCCATGACCGAGCCGGACGTGGCCTCGTCCGACGCGACCAACATCCGCTCGACCGTCACGCGCGAAGGCGACCACTACGTGGTCAACGGCCGCAAGTGGTGGACGAGCGGGGCGGGCAACCCGCGCTGCGAGGTCGCGATCTTCATGGGCCAGACCGACCCGCGCGCCCCGGCGCACCTCCGGCAGTCGATGATCCTCGTGCCGATGGACGCGGCGGGCGTGCGCGTGGTGCGCCTGCTCAAGGTCTACGGCTACGACCACGCGCCGCACGGCCACGCCGAGGTCGTCTTCGAGGGCGTGCGCGTGCCGGCCTCGAACCTTTTGCTCGGCGAGGGGCGCGGCTTCGAGATCGCGCAGGGCCGGCTCGGGCCGGGGCGCATACACCACTGCATGCGCCTGCTCGGGACGGCCGAGCGGGCGCTCGAAGCGATGTGCCGGCGGGCCGCGGGCCGCGTGGCCTTCGGCCGCCCGCTGGCGGAGCAGGGGACGGTGCGGGCCGACATCGCCCGTTCGAGGTTGGAGATCGAGCAGGCGCGGCTGTTGACGATGAAGGCGGCGCTGATGATGGACACGGTCGGCAACAAGGCGGCGCGGGCCGAGATCGCGATGATCAAGGTCGTCGCCCCGAACGTCGCCTTGAACGTCATTGACCGCGCCGTGCAGGCCCACGGCGGGGCCGGCGTCTCGGACGACTTCTTCCTCGCCTCGGCGTGGGCCAACGCCCGCGCCCTCCGCCTCGCCGACGGCCCCGACGAAGTCCACCTCGAATCACTCGCCCGCATGGAACTGAAGAAGCACAAGGAAGGTAAAGAGGACGCATGAGCACTCCGGGTGAGAGGACGCGCACGGTGAGGTGGGGCGACCCGCGGGCGCTGGCCGAGGCGGGGCGCGGGCTGTCGGGCATCGAGTACCTGCGGAAGATCGCCGCGGGCGAACTGCCGCGGCCGCCGATGGGCGACCTGATGAACTTCGGGCTGGCCGAGTTGGCCGAGGGGCGCGCCGTCTTCACCGTCGAGCCGGCCGAGTATCACTACAACCCCATCGGCGTCGTCCACGGCGGGCTGGCCGCGACGCTTCTGGACTCGGCGATGGGCTGCGCCGTCCACTCGACGCTGCCGGCCGGCGCGGGCTACACGACGCTCGAGCTGAAGGTCAACTTCATCCGCGCGATGACCGTCGAGACCGGCGCGGTGCGGTGCGAGGCCGAGGTGGTTCACGTCGGCGGGCGCACGGCCGTCGCCGAAGGGCGCGTGCTCGACGCGGCCGGCAAACTCTACGCGCACGCCACGACGACGTGCCTCATCTTCCGCCCCTGAAGAACGGATGAGCGACTCGCCCGACACCAGACCCGTGCGCGCCAGCGAGCGGCTCGACTGGGACGCGCTCGCGCGGTATTTGCGAGAGCACCTGCCGGCCGCGACCGGGGAGACGTTCGACGCGGCCGCGCCCCTCGGGGTCGAACAGTTCGCCGGCGGCCACTCGAACCTGACCTACCTTTTGCGCTTCGGCGGCCGCGAGTTCGTGATGCGCCGGCCGCCGTTCGGCCCCGTGCCGCCGAAGGCGCACGACATGGCCCGCGAGTACCGCATACTCCGGGCCGTCCACCCGGCCTACCGGCTCGCGCCGCGCGCGTACCTGCTCTGCGAAGACGCCTCCGTCGTCGGCGCGACCTTCTACCTGATGGAGCGGCGGCGCGGCCTCGTGGTGCGCGGCGAGGAGCCGCCCGCGCTGGCCGGGCGACCCGCCGCGCGGCGGCGCGCGGGCGACGCGGCGGTGGACGCGCTCGCCGAACTGCACGCGGTCGACCTCGCGGCCCACGGCCTCGAACGGCTCGGGAAGCCGGCCGGGTTCGTCGGC
>DATMVI010000336.1:0-8183 GCA_035563275.1 Pyrinomonadaceae bacterium | reverse complement strand
CGGTCGCCTCCGCGCCGCCGGGCGAGACGACCTCGGCCTCGGCCGTCAGCTCGGCCGCGTCGTCCGCCAGCCGCCGCTGGACGAAGCGCACGCCGTCGAGCCGCGCCGCGTCCCAAGCCTCAAGGCGGACGGGCCGCCAGATGCCGCTCGTGACGAAGCGCGGCCCCCAGTCCCAGCCGTAATGGTAGGGGGCCTTGCGCGTGTGCGGGCTGGTCTTCTCGCCCTGATCGTTCGGGGCGGGCAGCTCGTAGCCGAGCGCCTTCATCCGCGGCAGCACCTCGTTGATCGGCGAGCGGAAGACGACGCGCAGGGTGTTGTCGCCAGCCCGCAGCGCGCCCTTCGCGTCCGCGCGCCACGTGCGGAACATGTTGTCGGCCGAAAGCAGCGGCGCGCCGTTGAGCGTGACGGTCGCGTAGGTGTCGAGGCCCTCGAAGACGAGCTCGACGTGGCGGCGCGCGAGCAGTTCGGGCGCGACGCGGAAGGTCGTCTCGTACTCCCAGTCGGTCTTGCCGATCCACTGGAGCCGCTTCTCGTTGTCGCGGTAGAAGGGGTCTTCGATCAGGCCGTTCTTGAGCAGGTCTGTGTGGACGCAGCCGGGCACCGCGGCCGGGTGCCACCCGGCCTTGCCCGCCTCGCGGAACCGCCACCCGGCGTGGAGTTCGACGGCCGCTTTCGCCTCGCGCGCCTCGGCCGCGGCCGCCGGCCCGAGGCCGAGGGCGCAGGCGGCGGCGAAGGCCCACAGCGCCAGTGAAAGGTGGACTCGCATAGGTTTTCGGCAGGGGCCGCGGACTCGCGTGTTTAGCGGGCGGGCCGGGGGTTTCGCTTCACTTCGCGCCCTTCGCCAGCCCCTCGCCCTCGACGACCTTGACGTAAGCGTTGATGGGCAGGTCGGTCAGCTTGTCCACGCGGCCGCTCGGCCACCTGATCTCGACGCTCTCGACCTTCCCGCCCGGCCCCGCGCCGAGCACCTCGCGCGGGTCGTGCGAGGCGAGGTAGCTGCCCCCCGAGGTCTTCAGGCGGCTGCGCGTGACGCCGCCGGCCCGCCACGTGATGCGCGCGCCGACGGCGGCCGGGTTGCTCTTCGTGGCGACGAGGTGGAGGCCGAGCCAGTGGTTGCGGCTCCCGCCGTCGTTACGCAGCAGCGCCGGGGCCTCGCCGTTGTTCGAGACGAGGAGGTCGATGTCGCCGTCGTTGTCGTAGTCGCCGGCCGCCATGCCGCGCGCCGGGAACTCCTTCGCGAAGACCGCGCCCGACGCGCGGCTCACGTCCCTGTACCGGCCGCCGACATTCTCGAACATCAGCAGCGGCTCCCTGTACCTGACCCGCGCCGTCAGCCGCTCGACCATGTCGTCCGGGTGGCCGTTGGCGAGGAGCAGGTCGGGGTCGCCGTCGTTGTCGTAGTCGAAGAAGCGCAGCCCCCAGCCCGACAGGAGCCGCGTGGCCGGCGCGATCTCGCCCGGCTCGTCCGTGAAGGTCAAATCCTTCTGGTTGCGGTAGAGGCTGAAGAGTTCCTGATCGATGTTGGCGACGAACAAGTCCTGCCAGCCGTCGCCGTCGAAGTCGGCCGCGTCCACGCCCATCCCGGAGCGCGGGTTGCCGCCCTCGCCGTAGCCGACGCCCGAGACGAGGCCCGCCTCCTCGAACCGGCCCGCGCCCTTGTTGACGAAGAGGAAGTTGGGCATCGTGTCGTTGGCGACGAAGAGGTCCGTCAGGCCGTCGTTGTTCACGTCGGTGGCGACCGCGCCGAAGGACTTGCCCGGCGAGGCGGCGATGCCGGACGCGGCGCTCACGTCGGCGAACGCGCCGCCGCCCTCGTTGCGGAAGAGGCGCGAGGGGGTGGGCTTGAAGACGCGCGGGATGCAGTAGTAGCGGTGGCCGAGGCGGTTGTTGCCGCAGCTCGTCTCCTTCGTGTACTGGACGAAGCTGGAGACGAAGAGGTCGAGGCGCCCGTCCGCGTCGAAGTCGAGCCACGCCGCGCACGTCGACCACCCCGGCGAGGTGACGCCGGCCTTGTCGGTCACGTCCGCGAAGGTGCCGTCGCCGCGGTTGCGGTAGAGGATGTTGCGGCCGTAGCTGGTGACGAGGAGGTCTTGCCAGCCGTCGCCGTCGTAGTCGGCGGCGGCCGCGCCCATGCCGAAGGTTCCGCCGGCGACGCCGGCCCGCTCGGTCACGTCCGCGAAGGTGCCGTCGCGGTTGTTGCGGTAGAGGGCGTTGCGGATGGGCGTCTTCGGCGTGTAGAAGTCGGAGGGGCCGCTGTTGACGAGGTAGATGTCCACCCACCCGTCGTTGTCGAAGTCGAAGAAGGCGCAGCCGGCCCCGACCGTCTCCGGCAGGTAGCGCTCGGGCGAGTGGGCGTTGGTGTGCGTCCAGTTGATGCCGCTCTGCCTCGCGGGCACTTCGGTGAAGGTGACGCGCGCCGGGGCGGGCTGGGCCAGCGCGAAGGCTAGGAGCAGACTTGCCAGCATAGAACGCTTACGAAGGGCGGCCGACGATGCTTGTGGATTTCGAGACCTGCGCGGCCGGGCGGCCGCGGGAGACACCTGCCTCTCAAACGCGCGCCGTAATATAGCACCGGCGATTCCGACTCAACAAACAGGCGTCGGGGCGCTTGTCATCGCGCGGCCGCCGGGGCTACATTGCCGGCCTTCGCGCGAACGCGAACGCGGGGGAGGAGTCCATGTCTCAAACGATGCGCCTGACGAGTCCGACGCGCCCGAAGGGCCGGGGGCCGGGGCCCGCCGCGCTGCTCTTCGCGTCGGCCCTGCTGCTGGCGCTGGCCGCCCCGGCCCGCGCGCAGACGTGGACGCTCGCGTGGGCCGACGAGTTCGACGGGCCGGCCGGCGCGCGCGCGGACGCGGCGAAGTGGACGGCCGAGACGGGCGGCGGGGGCTGGGGCAATCAGGAGCTTCAGTTCTACACCGACACTACCAAGAACGCCTTCACCGACGGGGCCGGCTCGCTCGTCATCAAGGCCGTCAGGGAAACCCCGCCGCGCGAGTCCGCGCGCTGCTGGTACGGGCCGTGCCGCTACACCTCGGCCCGCCTCGTCACGAAGCATAAGTTCGCGCAGGCCTACGGCCGCTTCGAGGCGCGCCTGAAAGTGCCTTACGGGCAGGGCATCTGGCCCGCCTTCTGGATGCTCGGCGCAAACATCGACGCGGCCGGCTGGCCCTCGTGCGGCGAGATCGACATCATGGAGAACATCGGGCGCGAGCCTTCGACCGTCCACGGCACGCTGCACGGCCCCGGCTACTCGGGCGCGGGCGGCGTCGGCGCTGGCTACACGCTGCCCGCGGGCCGGCGCTTCGCCGACGACTTCCACACCTTCGCCGTCGAGTGGGAGCCGAACGCCGTCCGCTGGTACGTCGACGGCCGGCTCTACCAGACGCGCACGCCCGGCGACCTGCCGGCCGGCGCGCGCTGGGTCTTCGACCACCCCTTCTTCATCATCCTCAACGTGGCGGTCGGCGGCCGGTGGCCCGGCGGCCCCGACGCGACCACCGTCTTCCCCCAGACCATGCGCGTCGATTACGTCCGCGTCTACCGCCGCCGGCCCGGCGAAAAGACTGTTGACAGACCTCGACCGTCACAGCATAATCGCCCGGCTCTCAACCGGCGCGCACGGGCCGCAAGTCCACCCCTCACGCGCCTCAGCCAAGAGACTCCGGACTCCCAAAAGTCCTCCCCGACTCCCTGAACCGGATGCGTTCTCCCGTCCGCCGGCCCGCGCGGGCGAACGTGCGTAACTTGTGACGCCCCTTCACCCATAAGGAATCCCTCATGCGACGAACAATCCTGTCCGCCTGCCTCCTGCTTTTCGTCTTCGCCGTCGAGGCTTCGGCCGTCACCATCTACGGCGTCAACACCGACAACCGTCTGATCCGCTTCGACAGCAACGAACCCGGCACGCTCACGCTGAACGTGGCGATCACCGGCGTCCAGCCCGGCGAGCAGGTCGTCGGCATCGACTTCCGCCCGTCCAACCGGCTGCTCTACGCCCTCGGCGGCAACGGCCGGCTCTACCGCCTGAACCCGGCCACCGGCGCGGCCACCTTCGTCGCCGCCCTCACGGCCGACCCGGCCGACGCCTCCAGCCCCTTCGCCGGCCTCGTCGGCAGCGAGTTCGGCTTCGACTTCAACCCGGCCACCGACCGCATCCGCCTCGTCTCCGACGCCGAGCAGAACCTGCGCATCAACCCCGACAACGGCACCGTCATCACCGACGGCCCGCTGGCCTTCGCCGGCGGCGACGAGAACGACGGCGACGACCCGACCGTCACCGCCATCGGCCACCACAACAACTTCCCCGACACGTCCACGACGAACCTCTACGGCATCGACGCCACCAACAACCTCGTCGTGCTTCAGGACTTGCCGAACGACGGGACGCTGACGACCACCAGCACCACCTTCTTTCAGGACATCGAAGAGGTCAACGGCCTCGACTTCCCGCCCGGCAGCAACTCCGGCTTCGGGGCCGTCACCCTCGCGGGCGAGACGACCTCGACCCTCTTCAGCATCCCGCCCGGCTTCTGCTGCCCGTCCTCGTTCTTCCCCAACATCGGCGGCGGCGCCCGCGTGCGCGGCATCACCGTGCAGGCGACCAGCTTCTTCCGCCTGAGCGCGGCCAACTACGTCGTGGACGAGGCGGCGGGCACCGTCGCGATCCCCGTCTTCCGCTTCGGCGACACCTCGTCGGTCGCCGAGGTGCGCGTCAGGACTGAGGACGGCACGGCCCTCGCCCCCTTCGACTACTTCGCCTCAAACTTCGAGCTGCGGTTCGAAGCCGGCGAGACGGTGCGCATCGCCACCATCTCCATCGTCAACAACGCCATCCCCGAGGGCGACGAGAACTTCATCGTGGCCCTCAGCGACCCCAGCAGCTTCAGCAGCCCCGTCACCCTCGACACGCCGCGCCGGGCGACGGTCACCATCACCGAGGGCGGGCCGCCCCCGCCGGGCGACCCCGAGCCGGTGACCATCTTCGGCGTCAGCCTCGGCAACCGCCTCTTCTCCTTCAGGAGCACCAGCCCCAACACCATCGACTACTCGGTGGCGATCACGGGCCTCCAGCCCGACGAGACGCTCCTCAACATCGACGTGCGCCCCTCGAACGACCAGCTCTACGCGCTCGGCAGCAGCAGCCGCCTCTACACGCTCAACACCACCACCGGCGCGGCCACCCTCGTCGCCGCCCTCACGGCCGACCCGGCCGACGGCTCCAGCCCCTTCGCCGGCCTCGTCGGCGTCGAGTTCGGCTTCGACTTCAACCCGGCCGCCGACCGCATCCGCATCGTCTCCGACGCCGACCAGAACCTGCGCGTCAACCCCGACGACGGCACCGTCATCACCGACGGGCCGCTCGCCTACGCGGCCGGCGACCCGAACGCGGGCCGCAACCCGGCCGCGGTCGCCGCCGCCTACAGCAACCCGGACACCGACCCTTCGACCGGCACCACGCTCTACGTCATCGAGGCGGCCAACGACATGCTCGTGACGCAGAACCCGCCGAACAACGGGACGCTTAACGTCGTCGGCCCGACCCTCAACGAGTTCAGCGGGCGCGTCGGCTTCGACATCGCGCCCGACAACACGGGCTACGCCTCGCTCAACCGGCCGGGCGAGAACAACTTCTTCCTCAGGATCGACCTCGCGACCGGCGCGGCCAGCGGGTTCGGCTTCAGCCAGATCGACTTCCCCGACGTGGTGCGCGACATCGCCGTCGCCCCCGGCACGCTCGGCGCCCTCGAATTCGACCAGAGCAGCTACACCGTGAGCGAGGGTGACGGAACGCTGACGGCCACGGTCGTCCGCACCGGCGGCAGCAGCGGCACGGTCTCGGTCAACTTCTCGACCAACACCGGCTTCGGCAACAACGCGACGCCGGGCGAGGACTTCACGCCGGTCGGCGGGACGCTCACCTTCGGCCCCGGCGAGACCTCGAAGGAGATCACCGTCCCCATCCTCGACGACGACGAGGACGAGTTCGCCGAGCAGTTCCTGCTCATGCTGAGCGGCCCGACCGGCGGCGCGGCGCTGGGCAACCCGAGCGCCGCGACCGTCAACATCACCGACAACGACGGCGGCGCGCCGCCGGGCCAACTGAGCATCTCCGTCGCGGACGTGACGGTCGAGGAGACCGACGCGGGGACGATCGCCGTCTTCGACGTGACGCTGTCGGAGGCGGCGCCATTCACCGCCTCGGCCCAGTACATCACCTCGAACGGGACGGCCGCGGCCGGCGCCGACTTCACGGCCGTCTCCGGCACGGTCATCTTCTCGCCGGGGCAGACCACCCGCACCATCACCGTCCCCATCAACGGCGACGACTCGACCGAGCCGAACGAGACCTTCTTCGTCAACCTCTCGAACCCGAACAACGCCGTCATCGCCGACGCGCAGGCGCAGGGCACCATCACCGACGACGACGCGCCGACGGCCAGCTTCGCCTTCGGCTCGGCCACCTTCGCCGACACCGAGCACTGCGGCGAGATCGTCGTCACGGTCAACCGCACGGGCGACACCTCGGGCGCGATGACGGTCGACTTCGTCACCTCGAACGGCACGGCCTCCGACCGCAGCGACTACACCTTCGCCACCGGCACGCTGGAGTTCGCGGCCGGCGAGACCTCGAAGACCTTCCCCGTCCTCATCAGCGAGGACTCGCACGTCGAGGGCACGGAGTCTCTGACCGTCACGCTCTCGAACCCGGGCGGCGGCGGCGGCCTCGGCAGCCAGTCCACGGCCACCGTCGTCATCATCGACGACGCCGCGGAGCCGGCGACCAACCCGATTGACGAGTCGGAGACGTTCGTCTGCCAGCACTACCACGACTTCCTCAACCGCGAGCCGGACGCCGCCGGCCTCAACTTCTGGACGAACAACATCGAGTCGTGCGGCAACGACGCCGTGTGCCGCGAGAACAAGCGCGTGGACACGTCGGCCGCCTTCTTCCTCTCCATCGAGTTTCAGGAGACCGGCTACCTCGTCGAGCGCGCCTACCGCGCGGCCTTCAACCGCCGCGTGCTCATCGGCGAGTTCCTGCCCGACACGCAGCGGCTCGGCCGCGGCGTCGTCGTCGGCCAGCCCGGCTGGCCCGAGAGGCTCGAAGCCAACAAGCAGACCTTCTTCGACGCCTTCGTCGCGCGGCCCGAGTTCACGGCCGCCTACGGCGCGCTCACGAACGCGCAGTTCGTCGACGCGCTCAACGCCAACACGGGCGGCGCGCTCTCGCAGGCCGAGCGCGACGCGCTGGTGGCGGCCCTCAACGCCAACACGCGGACGCGCGCGCAGGCGGTGCGCTCGGTGGTCGAGGACGCGACCTTCGCCGCCAGCGAGTTCAACCGCGCCTTCGTCCTCATGCAGTACTTCGGCTACCTCCGGCGCGACCCGGACGAGCCGGGGTTCAACTTCTGGCTCAACAAGCTCAACCAGTTCAACGGCGACTTCCGCGCCGCCGAAATGGTCAAGGCGTTCCTCGTCTCCATCGAGTACCGCCAGCGCTTCGGCCAGTAAACGGACGCCCTGACGCCGGCGGCGGCTCGCCGCCCGCCGGCTTTGAGGAAACGGCCCTCCGGGGCCGTTTCCTTTTTGCGGGCTCCCCCCGCCGCGGCCCCGCCCGCGTTTCCTCCCGAAGCCCTCTGGGCGATATTATAGGCGGCGAACCCCCTGCTTAAATTTCGGGAGACTTGCTTTGACCTTGGCTCAATTCCTTCTGCCCGGCGAGGCCGTCCTCTACGAGTCGCCGGGCGAGGTCTACCACCGGCGCAAGCCTTACGCCCTCTACGTCACGGGCGGGCGCCTGCTGCTGCACGCCGCGGCCGCGCGGGGCGAGCGCGTCGTCGCCGAGCCGCTCTCCGGCATCGACCTGATGCGATACTCGGAGGGCGGCCGGCTCTCGACCCGCGGCCGGCTCGACATCAGCCTGCCGAGCGGCCCGCTCTCGCTGACCGGCGCGCCCTCAACCATCAGGGACGTGTGGCAGGCGCTCCAGAGCCACACCCTCCGGCCCGGCGTCGGCGCGGCGGACGAGGAGGTGACGCTGGTGGCCCCGCCGCCGCCGCTCTTCGACGACCAGACCCACACGCCGGCGCAGGTGCAGCCGCTCGCGCCCGCGGCGCCGCGCGCGGAGGCGACGGCCGTCGCCGGCGCGCCGCCGCGGCGGCTCGCGCTCGTCGTCGGCC
>DATMVI010000335.1:0-4751 GCA_035563275.1 Pyrinomonadaceae bacterium | reverse complement strand
GGCGGCCGAGCCGGGGCCGGCCGGCGCCGCGGGCGTGGAGGGCGGGCAGGGCGGCGTGGCGGCCGCGCCGAGCGCCCTGTCCGACCTCGTCGTGGACGACGAGGAGGCCGTGCGCATGACGCTCTCGGAGATGGTCACGGCGCTCGGCCACCGCGTGACGCAGGCCGACGGCGGGCCGGCGGCGCTCCGCGCGGTCGAAGGCGGCGAGTTCGACCTCGTCTTCAGCGACCTCTCGATGCCGGAGATGGACGGCTGGGAGGTGGCGCGCGAGATACGCAGGCGGCGGCCCGGCGCGCGCGTCGTCATCGTCACCGGTTACGGCAAGGAGGCGGCGCGCGCGGGCGGCGAGGCGGCGGCCGCCGCCGACGCCGTCATCGGCAAGCCCTTCGACTTCCGCCAGATCGAAGAGATGCTGGCGCGCTTCGGCGGGCGGGAGTAAGTTCCGAGTCCCGAGTTAAAAAAGCGCCGCGGCCGGCGTGAACTCACTCGTAGTTCACGCCGGCCGCGGCGCTAGCTGCCTTAAACCCGAAACTCGTTACGGGTTTTCGATCTCCGGCTCCGGCCAGATCACGTCCGGGTCGCCCCTGTAGTCGGGCGGGTTATCCTTCTCCGGCTCGGGCAGGCGCACGTCGTCGCCCTTGTAGTCCTCGGGGTTGATCGCCTCGGGCTTGGGCAGGTCGGCCCGCTCCCACTCGACGCCGCGCGGGTTGTCCACCTCCTCGTACTGCGTCGGAATCTCCTTCAGCTCCGTGACGACGCGCGAGGTGTAGCGGTACGTGTTGTCGGCCTTGTTGAGCTCCTCGGTGTTGCTGCCCACCACCGTCCGGCTCTGGAAGAGGTCGCCGGCCGAGGCGCGCTCGTCCGCGACGACGTACACGTCGAAGGTGGCTTGGTCGCCGCTCTTCATGTACTTCGTCGAGCAGAGGATGCGGCCGGTCTGGCCCTGCGCGGGCGTCCGGCACTCGAAGACGGGGCCGGAACTCTGCTTGAGGGCGTAGAAGGTCGCGTTGACCGGCAGGTCTTCGGCGAGCTGGACGAATTCGGCCACGTCGGGGCCGTCGTTGAAGATCGTCACCTTGTAGCGCAGGCGGTCGCCGGGCAGCACGAAGTCGTGCGCGGCCTTCCACGCGCTCAGGTCTACGAAGAAGAGGCGCGGGCTGCGGACGGTGAAGGTCGCGTCGGCGCGGGTGTTGGTCTCGATGTCGACGGTCTGCACCCGCCACTTGCCGGCCACGGCGAAGTCGCCGGAGCTGGGGATGCTGAAGGTGTCGAAGTCGGGGTCGCCCTTGACGGCGTCGGACTCGGCGACGCGGTGGCCGGGGGCCGACCAGTTGAAGCGGCGGTAGTAGTCGGCGACGCCGGGGTGGAGCGGGAAGTTGCTGGCCTTCACGCAGACCGTCTCGCCGAGCCAGAAGGTGGTCTTCGGCGTGGCGCAGTCGGCCGCGAAGGTCTGGACGGTTTCGGGGCCGGCGGCGGCGGCTCGGTTGACGAAGGGCGAGGCGGAGACGGCGGCGAAGACGGACACGGCGAAGAGGACGAAGAGGACGGTTGATTTCGTCCTCGTGGCGCTCGGGGTCAACGGCATCTTGTAAATCCTCCCAGTTTGACCGGTCAAAAACACCCCCTCCCTTAATACGAGGGCGGGCGGGGCAACACCTCAAAGAGGCCCACGAGGGCGGCGCATCCTATCTCGGGCGGGCGGGAAAGTCAATTAAGAATTAGGAATTAAGAATTAAAAGTGGCGTGGTCGCAGAGCTTCAAGGCCCCCGGCCACGCCATTCTTAATTTTTAATTCTTAATTCTTAATTGACTTTACTTTTCCCCGCGCTGCATCTCGACCTCGGTTCCGAGGGCGACGACGAGGTTGCGGACGCCGGGCTGGTCGATGGGTTCGATGAGGCGCAGCGACTCGTCGAGGACGCGGCGCTGGTACTCGGGCCAGTCCGGCTTGCCGACGACGCAGCCGAACTCGCCGGCGTAGTAGGCGGCGCGCGGCGGGCGCACGCGCTCGGCGAGGTCGCGGTCAACGGCGAGCATCATCGTCGGGACGCCGGCCGCCTCGACGGCGCGCGCCAGCAGCGCCATCGTCTGGTGGCAGAGGCGCGAGGCCGGGACGAGCAGGGCGGCCTGCGCCTCGTAGCGCATGACGCGCTCGACGAGTCGCGGGGCGGCCTCCTCGGCGAAGCGGCGCGCGTCCGTGATGAAGCCGCACAGGCTCCACCAGACGGGGTTGAGCTGGCCGATGATGCCGTTGCCCTCGAACTCCAGCAGCCGCGCGACGGGGGCCTGCGCGTTCATGTCCGCCTCGACGGCCCGCGGGTCGTAGCCGCGCGCGGCCCACTTCAGGTCGCGGGCCTCGACCTCGACGGGGATTTCGCGGAAGGAGGTGTCGCCGCCGGCCGCGCCCGTGTCGAACGGCTCGCTGCCGTCGATGTAGGCCCCGGCCGAAGAGATGAGCGCGAGGTTGAGCATCGGCAGCGCGCGCCGCGCCGGCCGGAAGGGCGCGTGCTTGTTCTCGACCCACGGGTAGCCGGCGCCCACGTCGTCGCCCCGCATCTCGTGGACGCGCTTCCACCGCTCGAAGTAAGTCCGCCACGCGTTCGGGTGCTCGATCATCACCCTCAGCTGTGCGTCGTTGGCCGCCACGTTCATCGTACAGACCTCGGGAAAAGGGAAGTAGACAGTAGACAGTATTCAGTAGTCAGTAGGAAGACAATCGCTAACTAACCGTTCGTGTTATCAGCGTCAGCCGCCGCGGCGCGGAGCGCTACTGACTACTGGCTACTGGCTACTGACTACTGACTACTCGGTTTCGCTCCGCGGCGCGCGATCAGAAGCAGCGCGACGACGCCGGCGAGCATGCCGGCGAGGAGCGCCGCCACCGAGTAGCCGTGCAGGTCGTTGAAGGCGACGCGCAGCGGGTCGGCGGGCGCGAGCGAATCAATCGGCGCGGCCATCTGCGCGCGCAAGGCTCGCATCCGCGCGGCGATGAGCCAGTGGCCGGCGGCCGACGAGGCGGCGACGACGGCGAGCGCGGCAGCCTCGGCCCGGAGCGCGAAGCGGCCCACGCGCGCGCGGCCGAAGGGCAGCGTCGCCAGAAGCAGCAAACCCGCGAGCGCGCCGCCGACGTTGACGACGGCGAGCGTGCGCGCGACGAGCGCGCCGGCCAAGTCGCGCGTCGGCAGCACGGCGAAGGCCGAGGGCGCGACCGCGAAGCTGAAGAAGGCCGCCCCGCCGAGCCACAGCGCGGCGACGAGCAGGCGCCCGCCGTGCAAAGCCCCGGCCGCCCGCGACGAAGCGGCGCCCCGGCCGTCGCCGGCGTCGCCCGGCGCCTCGGCGCGGCGCGTCCCGGTTCGCTCCTCAAACTCGACGGCCATCAATCTTCCTCGCGCGTCACTTCCGGCAGCAAACGTATCCGCGGCGGCGTGAACTCCGGCGCCTCGACCTCGCGCGGGTCTGCGGCCGCCACCAGCCACGCCAGCGAGAGCGCGAGCTGCCCGAGGTAGTCGTCCACGTCGAGCGACATGAAGCGGCCGGCCCCGAGCCGCGCGAACTTCTCCAGAGCCATCCCGTACATGCGGCGCGCGGCCCCGCGCCGCCCGATCTCGATGTGGTGGAAGACCACCGCCGACTGGATCATGGCTTGCAGGAACAGCTTCTCGCGCGGCCCGCAGTCGTCGCGCCAGCGCTCCTCCCACGCGTCGTGCGCGGCGTGGAACTCGCCGGCGTTGTAGAGGTCTATGCCGGCCAGATACTCAGCCGGATACGCGGCGGCGTGCGCCTCCGTGTAAGCCGGGCGCTCGCCCTCGTCCATAAAGCCCCCCGGCCCAAATGTGTCGGATGCCGAAAACGTTGGGGCTAATTTACCACTACCACAGTCCCAAGTCTAAAGTCCCGCGCCCCAAGTCAGAAGCGAGAACTCGTCTCCGACCTGAGGCGCGGGACTTTAGACTTGGGACTGTTTTAGAAGTTGACGACGCCGGCGCTGGCCGTGAAGCCGACGCCGAAGCCGACGACGACGGCCGGCCCCGCCGGGTGCCCCTTTTCGGCGAGCATGAAGCCGGTCGAGGCGCTCGACAGGTTGCCGTAAGATTTGAGCACCTCGTAGGAGGGGCGCACCTTCGGCGAGCCGGGCGCGATGGCGAGCTGCGCGCAGACGCCGTCGAGGATTTTGCGGCTGCCGGTGTGGATGAGGCAGCCGCTCACGTCTTCGAGCTTCGAGACGCGCGCCTGCGGGTGTTCGAGCACGCGGCGGACGGTGGCGACCGCGTAGTGCGCGCCGCGCGCCGGCACGCTCGGGCGCATGAAGTAGACGGGGCGGCCCGAGGCGGTCGGCCCCGCGTCGCCGCCGACCATCGTCAGCAGGCCCACGTCGCCGGGGTCGTCGTTCGTCAGGTGCGTGATCGGGCCGAACTCGGCCACGCCGTCCTCGCTCCCGAGCAGCAGCGCGACCGCGCCGTCGCCGAAGAGCATGGCCTGCACGACGAAGGTCGTGTCGAGCCGGCGGCGCTCGGCCTCCGTCTCGTCGAGCGCGCCCGAGCGGCGCAGCCGCGCGATCTCGCGGTAGCCGAGGTACTCGCCGCCCGTGACCGGCGTGATGTAGGGCGTGTGCGCCTCGGAGAGCAGGACGAGCGCGAGCTTGCCGGGGTTGGCGGCCAGATACCAGCGCGCCACCTCGACCGTCTTGAGCAGCACGGAGCAGCCCTGCGCCTGCATGCTGACGGTGCTGATCGAGCGCGAGAGCGTGCCGT
>DATMVI010000334.1:0-11281 GCA_035563275.1 Pyrinomonadaceae bacterium | reverse complement strand
CGGGCCGCTGCGACGTGGAGCGCTGCCTGGCGCGGCTCGAAGAGTTGGGCGCGGAGGCACGCCGCCGCGTCGCGTCGGCCGGCGCGGGGCGCGAGGTCGAGGCGCTGAACCTCTACCTCTTCGGCGAGTTGGGCTTCGCGGGCAACGTCGGCAACTACTACGACCCGCGCAACAGTCTGCTGCACCGCGTCCTCGAAAGGGCCACCGGCATTCCCATTACGCTCTCGATTGTGTACATGGAGGTGGGGCGTCGCGCGGGGCTGGAGGTCGAGGGCGTCGGGCTGCCGGGACACTACGTCGTGCGCGCCGCGCCGCCGGGCGGCGAGCCGACGCTCGTCGACCCCTTCAACGCGAAGGCGACCGACGAGGACGAGTGCCAGCAGCGGCTCGACCTGATCTACGGCGGGCAGGTCAGCCTCGGCCCCGAGCACCTGCGCGCGGCCGGCGTGCGCGACATCCTCGCGCGCGTGCTCGGCAACCTGAAGGCCGTCTACGTGCAGGCACAACTCTTCCGGCGCGCGCTGGCCGCCGTCGAGCGCATCCTGCTGCTCGCCCCCAACGACCTCGAAGAGCGCCGCGACCGCGGCATGCTCCTCGCCCAACTCGACCGCCTCAACGAAGCCGTCGCCGACACACAGAGCTACCTCAACCTCCGCCCCGACGCCCCCGACGCCGAAGCCGTCCGCGAGCAGCTCAAAAAGATGCGCGTCCGCCTCTCCATGCTCAACTGAGAGTGTGACGGGCGTCAGGCGTCGGGGAAATCAACCTGTCTTCCCCGACACCCGACACACTTCTTTATTCCGGCTTGCCTTTGCAGGTGGGGCCGAAGAGGGCGGGTATCTTGCCGCTGATGATGGGGTATTGCTCGGCCTCGGCGTTGAGCGGGAGCCACTCCTGAAGGTGTTCGGGCAGCGTCGTGTCGGCGAAGATGGCCTCGACGGGGCACTCGGGCACGCAGGCGTCGCAGTCGATGCAGGTCTCGGGGTTGATGTAGAGGCGGTCGGGCAGCTCGTGGAAGGCTTCGACGGGGCAGACCGCCGCGCAGTCCGTGTATTTGCAGTCCACACAATCTTCCGTGACAACGTAAGTCATCGCTCGTTCTCTTACTCCGGCTCGGTTTTTTCGGGACTGCTTCGCTTCTATGACAGGCGCGGGGCTTCTGTCAACCGCGACGGGGCCGCCCGGGCCGGGTCACAGCTTCCTGACCGCTTTGATGAAGTCTTTGTTGATAATATTGGCGGGCTTCGTCCCCGTCGGCCAGAAGTCTTTGCGGATGTTGTCGAACTCCGTCCAGTTGTGCCCGCCCTGCTTGTTGTTCACCTCCCACGCCATCCAGCCGGGAACCAGCTCGAAGATCGCTTCCAGCTTCCTCAACTGCGCCGGGGTGACGCGCTTCGCCAGTTGCCTCTTCTCGGCCGGGGTGAGGAAGCCTTCGAGCGGGTCGTCCGGGTACTCGACGCTGACCTCCATCGCGGTCTCCCTCTTGGCGCTCAGCTTCTTCTTCAAACTGCTCTCCGCCTTCTTGTAGGTGATGGTGTTGAAGGCGTGCGGGAGCGGGAAGGTGTTAGTGCGGGCCGTGGGGCCGCCGTACACGTCGGCGATGGCGTGGCCGCCTTCGAGCCGCGTCAGGTGCGAGTAGAGGCCGGCCTTCTTGAGGAACGAGTTGATCGGGGCCGACGACTCCGTCGTCGTGTACTTACCCGACTTCGACCCTTTGGTGGTCGCCACGCGCTTCCGCGTGTTGCCTTTGCGCACCAGCCCGCGCACGTTCTTGACCCGCCCGCCCGGCTCCTTCTTCGAAGAGAATTTTTTGGCGGCGCTGATCGGCGTGGTGAGCGTCCCCGTCTTGACCGTCGCTTTCGATCTCGTCCGGCGCACCAACTGCACCGCGCCGCCGGGGTTTGAAGCGGCCGGCGGGGGAACCGTTTTCGCGGCGGCCGGCGTCGGAATCTGAGGCGGCCGGCGGTTGACGAGCGGGTGGCCCGCCGCCATTTTCGGCTGGGCCGCGTGCGGCAACTTCGGCTGGGCCGCGTGAGGCGCGCGCGGCGCGAAAGTGTTAACGCGCGGCGCGGCCCCCGCGAAGCCCGGCGGCGTCTTGGGAGCGGGGAGTGGCGGCTTGGGTGCGGCGGGCGGGCGATGGGCGCACGGCCTCGCGCCGCACGAAGGCTGGTGGCCGGGGTGCGGCTTTGCCTGCAACGCCGCGGCCGCGGGGTGCGGGCGATGGGCGTGGGCGGGGTGAGCCGTCGGCAAAGTATGAGCCGTCGGCAAAGCGTGAGTCGTCGGCGAAGGTTTAGCCTGCGCCGACGGATGCTGCGAGGCGTTGACCTTCGGCTGCAACACGCGGGGCGCGTGCTGGGGGCGATAGACGGGCGGCGCGGCGGGCACGGGCTTGGCCTGCGGGACGGCGGGCTTCGGCTGCAAAACGCCCCGCGCGTGCGGGTGATTCGGCGGCATGCCGGGTTGGCCCTGCGGCGGCCAGACCTGCGGCGGCATCTTCACTCGCGTGCTCATCACCCGAATCCTCCCGGCGATTTGTGTTTGGTAAAAGTCGGAGGCGGCCGGCTCAGGCCGTCAACGTCGGGCGGAAAAGAGACGGCCCCGGAGCGCGGTAAGGTAAGCCCGCGGGGCGGCGCAAGTCAATAAGAAGTTTTCGGGAAGATGTTTTCGGGTTTAAAGTTCCGTGGGGCGGGTTAAGAAGATGTTCTTAACCCGCCCCACGGAACCCGCGTCGAAACTCCGGCTCACCCGCAGCCGGGGTGGCCGCAGGTGCAGACGGAGGTCGGGTCGCTGTCGTTGGCGTCCTCGCAGTAGTGGCTGCAAAAGCGTTTGTCGCCCGTCACCATGCACTGGCACTGCTGGTGCGCGCACTTCTTCTCGTCGGTTCTCACGGGGTCTGGCATCTCGTCCCTCCCGGCCTCGGCGCTCAGCGGCCCTCGTTGTGGCCGGACATGTCGGCCGCGCCGGGCTGCGTCTCGGTGAAGTTGGATTGGTCGCGGCCCTGAAGCGGCGAATTCGTCTCCTGCACGACCTCATTTTCCCGCTCGCGCCGCGCCTGATTCTTC
This sequence comes from Pyrinomonadaceae bacterium, assembly GCA_035563275.1. Taxonomy (GTDB): domain Bacteria; phylum Acidobacteriota; class Blastocatellia; order Pyrinomonadales; family Pyrinomonadaceae; genus QHXN01. Next base: position 8,219 of record DATMVI010000334.1, on the reverse strand, counting down.
TTGTCCGTGCGCTGGCCGTCCTTCTTCTGGCGTTTCTTTTCCGACATGATTCCTCCCTTTGAGCACAAGTTAAAGCGGCGGCGGCCCGCGCCCGCTCAGCCGGCCGTGGCCTCGCCGCCGAGCAGCGTGATGATCTCGCCGGTGACGTAACTGGAGTCGGCCTCCGAGGCGAAGAAGACGAAGGCGGGCGCGATCTCCTCGGGCTGCGCGGGCCGCTTCATCGGCGTGTCCGCGCCGAACTCCGGGATGTCCTCGGCCTCCTTGTCCGAGGGGTTCAGAGGCGTCCAGACGGGGCCGGGCGCGACGCAGTTGACACGGATGCGGCGCTCGACGAGGTTCTGCGCGAGCGACTTGGTGAAGGCGTGGATGGCCCCCTTCGTCGCCGAGTAGTCGAGCAGTTCCTTGCTGCCTTCGAGGCCGGTGATTGAGCCGCAGTTGACGATGGCCGCGCCCTCCTTCAGGTGCGGCAGCGCGGCCTTCGTCATGTAGAAGTAGCCGTAGATGTTCGTCTTGAAGGTGCGATCCCACTGCTCCAGCGTCACGTCTTCGAGCGACTTCTGGTGCTGCTGGAAGGCCGCGTTGTTGACGAGGATGTCGAGGCGGCCGAACTCCGCGACCGTCTGCTCGACGGCGTCGCGGCAGAAGAGCGGGTCGCGCACGTCGCCGGGCAAAAGCAACGCGCGGCGGCCTTCCTTCTCGACCGCGCGCCGCGTCTCCTCGGCGTCCTGTTGTTCTTCTTCGAGGTAGACGATCGCCACGTCCGCGCCCTCGCGCGCGAAGAGGACGGCGACGGCGCGGCCGATGCCGGAGTCGCCGCCGGTGACGAGCGCGGCTTTGTCCTTCAGCTTGTCCGCGCCGCGGTAAAGGGGCGCTTGGTACTCGGGCCGCGGCCTCAGCTCGGCCTCGATGCCCGGCTTCTCCTGATGCTGCGCCGGCATCGGCGACTTCGGCTGGTTTTGCAGCGGCCCCGACTTCGCGGACTTCCGCGCGCCCGAACCTTTCGCCGCGCCCTTCTTGCCCGACGCCTTGCCCGACGCCTTGCCGCCCTTCGCGGCAGCCTTCTTCTTACCCGCCTTGTTAACCATCAAGCCTCCCGTGGAATGGAAACGAAAAAAGCGTGCGCCCGCGCGGCCGTCACGCGGAGCGGACGGCGGCGCAGCCGAGCGGGGGAAATTTGAAAGGGGAATTAACCGAGGCCGATTATAGGCAAGGGAAGTGGCGGAGGCCAGCCCGTGACGGAATTGTTAGAAAGGCGGAGGCCGGGGGCTTGAGGCCGCAGGCTTGTTAAAAGCAGTAAGGGCCGTCGAGTTATCCCGTTGAAGGGGAACGACTCGGCGGCCCTTATGCTCTGACTTCCAGCTTCTGGTCTCCAGCCTACGCGCGCTTGAGGTTGCGGGCCTGACGGGGCGCGGCGTCGGCCGCCGGCTTCTCGTCCTCGGGCTGCGCCATCTTCATGCGCTCGGCGCGGGCCGTCATGCGGCGGTCGAGGTCTGCGACCTGCTCGGGGCTGAGGCGGTAGATGTTCGGCTGGTTGTGGTAGACGCGCGCGCCCGTCACCACGTCGGCCTGCTTGAAGCCGAGGCGCTCGGCCTTCGTCACCAACTCCTGCACGGTCATCTGCGGCTGGACGAGCGTGAGGGGCTGCTTCTCCTCGATGACTTCGGGCACGGCCGAGGGCTTCGGCTTCTCGACCGGCAGCTCGTCGCCGTGCTCGCGCAGCATGTGCGAGAGGAAGTCTTTGAAGGTCACGCTGCCCGTCAGCTCGAAGCCGACCTCGAAGGCCGGGCTGTTCGACTTGACGACTTGGAAGACGCGGACGATTTCGCCGTCACGCTCCTGCAAAGAGACTTCGACCATCACGTCCACGAAGTATTCCAGCCCCGAGGCCGTCATCGGCAGCACGCGCCCGACCTCGTTGTCCTCCTTCGACTCTTTGCCCTTCGCCGGAATCTGATCGACGATCACGACCGACTTGCCCGACTCCATGCAGAGGCGGCGCAGCACGCCCTGCAAGACCATCTGGTCGGCGGCCAGTTCCTCGGCCGAGGGCTGCGCGAGCGGGTCGCCCGTGCGCTCGCGCACCGCCTTGATCGTCTCGGCGTGCTTGGCGCTGAAATACGCGGCCCACGAGTCGAGGCCGAAGCAGCCGTAGTTCTGCTCCTGCCCCTCGCCCGACAAGGCCCAGTCGATGAACTCGGGCAGCTCGTCCGGGTGCTCGACTTCGAGGCCGTCGAAGACGCGGCCGACGCCCGCCAGCAGGCGCGTCTTGCGCTCCACGTCGAAGATGCAGAGGCGGCCGAGCCCCGCGTCGGCCATCGAGCGGAGGAACCAACTCTTGCCGGTGCCCGCGCCGCCGCGCACGGCGATCACCAGACGCTGCTGCCGCGGACGGCGGCTCAAAGGATTAACTTTCGGTTTCGTGGCGTTCGTCATCGTCTTTCTCTCCTCTTCAGCCTAATCCGGCAAATGGTCTCGCAGCGCAGCTTCACTGCCGACTTTAACCACCCGCCCCCAAACGTAACAGGCGGCAGGCTTTCCCCAAACGCCGCGCACTATAGCACGTTTCATGCGGGAATGGAACACTGTTTCAAGGGTGAAACGAAAAAATCTTCGCGTGCCGGTGTCAGGGGCGCAACGGCAAAACCCCGGCGCGGGCGGTTACTCATTGCCTTAGAACAGTTTGGCGGGAACCCGACCGCTCCCCGTCCGGGCGGTCGGCAGGCTTGTTTTGTATGAAATAATTACCCTTTGCTCGATCCGGCGCGGGTGGTATAAAAGATGTTGGCCACGATGCGGGTGGCGTTCAGGTGATGTTGCCGGCGGCCCCGAAAGAGTCGCCGCGGCCGCGGCGGCCCGCGCCTGCTCCCTTAATTTTCGTGATCGTTAAGGCTCCGAGACTCCGGCCGCGCCCTGAGCCGAACTCCCGCCCCGAAGGAAGAATCTCAGCCCCGGATGGGCTTTTCGGCGGCTGCGATTTTTCGCCCGCCGGCCGGCACCTGACAGGCAGACAGACGCATCCAATTGCTCCCCGGCGCCCAAGACTCTCCGACCGAATTACCACGGACAAGGCCAGCTTAAAGGAGTTCCCTTTTAAATGAGGAAGTTCGCCATCCTGCTGCTCGTTTTCTGCGCCGTCGCGGCCGCCCACTCCCCCCTCGCCGTCGCACAGAAAAATTCCCCGCGCCGCCCCTCCGACCCCACGGAGGCCCGGCAGAAAGACCTCAGCCGTTTGCTGCGCCGCTACGAGCGCCTGCGCGTGAACGCGCCCGAGACGGTGGAGAAGATTAAGCGCGGCGAGCGCCTCTCGTTCCTGACTTCGGAGGGGAATCTGGAGGTCGAGTTGACGCCGAACGACCTGCGCGCGGCCGGGTACCGCGCGGAGGAGACGGGCGCGGACGGCTCGAAGCGCCCCGTGGCGACGGCCGCCGAGACGCGCACGTTCCGCGGCAAGGTGCAGGGCATGGATCAGGCCGAGGCACGCTTCAACCTGAAGGACGGCTCCTTCGAGGGCATGATCGTGACCGAGGGCGAGCGCTTCTACTTCGAGCGGCTGAAGAAATACGAGGAGGCGGCCGAGGCCGACGAGTTCATCTTCTACAGGGGCTCGGACGTGCTCTCGGACGCCCCCGGCTACTGCGGCGTGACGCTCGAAGCGGAGGTCAACGACGGGTCGGTCAACGTAGCCCCGCAGGTTTCGGCGGCCGTCGAGATGGCCGGCGCGACGCTTCTGGAGGCCGCGGTGGCGACCGAGGCCGACTACGAGTACGTCACGCAGTTGGGCGGCTCGGCCCCGGCCAACGCCGACATTCTCGCCATCATGAACCTCGTGGACGGCATCTACGAGACGCAGCTCGGCCTCAGCCTCAAGGTCGTCTACCAGCACACGTGGGCCTCGAAGCCGACGGGCTACCCCTACACGGCCACCCTCGACGGGCCGACGGTTTTGAACGAGTTCACGAACCACTGGAACCAGAGCTTCGCTAACGTCCCGCGCGACCTCGCGCACCTTTGGACGGGCAAGGACATCGCCAGCAACGGCAACAGCAATCTGGCCGGCATCGCGTGGGTCGGCGTCGTCTGCCGCTCGCCGTCGCACGCCTACGGCGTCTCGCAGCGTTTCGTCAACACGGCCGTCAAGCAGGCGCTCACCGCGCACGAGATGGGCCACAACTTCAGCGCCAACCACTCGGACGCCCAAACGGGCTGCGCCGGCACGATCATGAGCTCGACGCTGAGCAGCACGCTCTCCTTCTGCTCCTTCTCGCGCTCGCAGATTCAGACGCACACGGGCGCGAACGGCGCGTGCCTGACGCCGGTCAACGCCCCGGCCCCGGCCGCGCTCAGCTCGGTCACGCTCGGCTCGGCCTCGACGGCGCTGGCCGCCCCCGTCACCGGGACGGTCACGCTGACGGCGGCCGCGCCCGCCAACGGCGCGGTCGTGACGCTCTCGGACAACCTCGCGGCCACGACGCTGCCGGCCTCGGTGCTGGTTCCGGCCGGGCAGACGAAGCAGACTTTCACCATCACTTCCGTCGTCGTCGCGGCGACGCAGACGGGCGCGGTCACGGCCGCCTACAACGGCGTCCAGAAGACGGCGGCGTTCTCCGTCGTCCCGGGGCTGTCCATCGGCGGCACGGTGCTCGAAGGCACGGCCGGGCGCGGCGGCGTGACCCTGACGCTTTCGAGCACGACGGCCGGCTTCACGGCGCGCACCGCGACGAGCGCCGCGACGGGCGCGTACTCCTTCACGGGGTTGCCTTCGGGCCGCACCTACGTGGTCACGCCTTCCAGCCCGATCTTCAACTTCACGACGGCGAACAAGACTCTGACCAACGTCACGACGAGCCAGACGGCGCAGAACTTCACCGTCTCTTCGCGGAAGACTTACTCGGTCGCCGGGCGCGTCACGAGGGCGGGCACGACGACCGGCATCGGCGGCGTGACGCTGCGTTTAACGAACAGCGCCGGCGCGCTCGTCAAGTCGGCCGTCTCGGCCGCCGACGGCAACTTCACGCTCTCCGCGGTCACGGCCGGCTTCAACTACACGGTGACGCCCGCGCTCGCCGGCCACACCTTCTCCCCGGCCACGCGCGCCTACACGAACCTCGCGGCCGGCCAGACGGCGCAGAACTTCACGGGGTCGAGCGGGTTCACGATCAGCGGCAAGGTTCTGAACGGGACGGCGGGCTTGGCGGGCATCCCGGTGCGGCTGGCGAGCACGACGACCGGCTTCACGGCGCGCACGGCGACGACCGCGGCCGACGGCAGCTACTCGTTCACCTCCGTCCCCGGCGGGCGGGCCTACACGGTCACGCCTTCGAGCGCGGTCTTCAACTTCACGCCGGCCACCCGCTCCTACGCGGCGCTGGCCGCCAGCCAGACGGCGCAGAACTTCGCGGTCGCCTCGCGCAAGACCTACTACATCACGGGGCGCGTGGCGAAGACGACGGGTAACAGCCTCGCGGGCGTGACGGTGACTTTGACGAACAGCGCCGGCGTCGTCGTCAAGACGGTGAAGAGCGGCGCGGACGGCGTCTACTGGCTGACGGCCATCCCCGCCGGCCTCAACTACACGGTCAGGCCGGCGTTCACGGGCTGGGCCTTCACGCCCGCGACGAGGTCTGTCAACAACCTCTCCGCGAACGTCTCGGGGCAGGGCTTCGTCGGCGCGCAGTAAGCCGAAGGGCGGGGGCCGGAGACCAGAGGCCGGCTTAAAAAAGAGGCCCGGCGTTGTTAAAGCGAATGGCTTTAACAACGCCGGGCCTCTTCTGCTTTTAACAAGCCTCAAGCCTCCGGTTCGCGGCCCGCGGTCTCACGTGACGAGGCTGTCGAGGAGCCCTTTGAGCCAGTCGAAGTCGATGGGCTTGGAGACGAAGGCGTTGCAGCCGGCGGCGTGGGCGCGCGCGCGCCAGTCGCCCTCGTTGTGCGCGGTGATGGCGACGATGACGGTGTCGCGCAGCTCGGGGAAGGAGCGGATGCGGCGGGTGGCGGCGAGGCCGTCGAGGACGGGCAGTTGCAAGTCCATCAGGATGATCTCGGGCCGCTCGCGCTCGGCGACGCGGACGGCCTGCTCGCCGTCGGAGGCTTCGAGGATGCGGTAGCCTTGATCTTCGAGCGCGAGCCGCATGGCGAGGCTCGTGTCCTCATAATCTTCGACGACGAGGATGGTCAGGTCTTCGGGCTGTCGCTCAGCCATAAGGGGAACGTTTCCTTTCGGGGACGCACAAAATAATCTCTTTGCAACGGCAATGCAACGTCCGGCGGGCGGGCGGCGTGGTAAACAGTGTCCGCTCTCCGCACGAGGCGCTCCGCCTCACGGCCGAAGCAGGCCGCGCACCCCGCAAGTCGAGGTTTAAAGAGTTGATGAGCGAGCAGGATTACCGCGTTCGCGAGTGCGTCCACCGCGCCCGCGGGGCCGCGGGCGACTTCTACAACGGCGCGGCTTACGTGCGCCACCTCCAGAGTCTCCGCAGCGCCGCGGCCGTGAGGTTCGCCGGCAAGGTCACTTCCTTCTTCTGGGCCGACGCCGCGCAAGTCGTCGTCTGGCTCTGCCGCGACTGCGCCGCCGAGATCGGGATGCGCGAGAACTAAAAAGCTCCGAGTCGCAGGCCGAAGTTCGAAGTTAATACGACCGGCCGGTCTTTAATTTTGGACTCGAAACTTTTATGCGTTGAGCGGCTTGCCGCAGCGGTTGCAGAAGCGCGCGGAGGCGTCGCGCTGCTCGGCCCCGCAGGAGGGGCAGGCGTGCGCGACGCGCAGGTTCGAGCCGCACTTCGAGCAGAAGGACGAGCCGGAGACGACGGCCGTGCCGCACGTCCCGCAGCGGCCGGGCATCGGCGGGACGTAGCCGCCGGCCTTGTGCGCGACGTGCGCCTCGATGACCTTCCACGCGTCCTCGGTCAGCTTGTGCTGCCAGTAGGCGCCGAGCGCCGGCAGCGCCATCAGCAGGCCCGCCGAGAGCGCGAAGGCGACGGCCGCGACCGCCACCTTGTCGAACCACTTCTGCATCCCGATCTCGACGCGCGTCCCGCCGTGCTCGGGCGTGATCTTGATGGTGAGCGCGGCCGACAGGCCCGTCAGGTCGCGCAGCGTCGAGGACTTGCGCGCCTGCAAGACGGCGGTCGAGGAGACCATCATGGTCTGCACCTCGAAGCCGCCGTCGGCGTCGAACAGCCCGCGCAGCTCCGCCAGAAGACTCGTCACGTCGGCCTCGACGCCCGGATAAAATCTGCTGTCCATAATTTCTCCGCCCCGTCCTTTCTCCCAGCGCCTTATTCTACGATAAAAAAAGTTTCGAGTTGCGAGTTTCAGAACCGAGGCCCGACCGCCGGGGAGGGCGTCTGAAAGCAAGGCAAAGGGCAAAGGGTGAAGGTGAAGGACGAGAACCGCGCGGCCTTAGTCTTTCACTTTTGCCTTTAAAGGCTGCCTTACCTGAGACGCCCTCCCCGGCGGTCGGGCCTGTGATGGTCGTTCAGTTGCCCTTCTTGCCGCCCTTCTCTTTGGCCTTGAGGTCTTCTTCGGTGACGGCGTGGGTCTTGGCGGCCTCGACGATCTCCTGCGCGGTCTCGATGGCGCGTTCGAGCTGGTCGCGCTCCGGCTCGTCCGTGATGCGCTCGCGCAGCGGCGTCAGTTGCGGGATGAGGCGGCCGGCGGCCTCCGAGAGCCTGTAGAGCGCCTTCCGCAGGAGCGCGCTCTCGGGGCTGCGCTGGTGCGTGTCGTCGATGTTGACGACGGCCTCTTCGAGGATGCGGGCCACGTCGTAGAGCAACTGCGCGCGCGTGCCCTTGACCTCGCCCCACTCCTTGCTCTCCTTCGCGGCCTCGCGCCCCGCGCCGGCCGGGTCTGTCAGCGCGCTCACGCGGCGCTGCGCGGCCTTGATGAAGACGGCCGTGCGCTTGTCCAGCTCTTGGTTGTCGCGCACCAGCTCGATCTCTTCGGGCGTCAGGTGCTCGCGCCTCTGCGCGGCGCTCGGGGCGGGGGGGAAGAGAAGTAAGAGGCAGAGGGCGAGCGCGGGCGGCATAGACTTGTTCATGGCGGTCGCGGGGTCGGCCGAAGGGCGTTTCAACGCGGGTCGGGTTTCTTCTCCGGCGCGGGGGCGGACACGCCCGTGGCGCGCTCGCCGCCGCCGGCGGGGCCGAGCGCGCGCGGCGCGCCGCGGTCGGGGACGACGGAGTTGTCGAAGAAGGAGTCGAGCGCCTCGCTCCGGGCGTCGCGCACGA
>DATMVI010000333.1:0-5419 GCA_035563275.1 Pyrinomonadaceae bacterium | reverse complement strand
AAGCGGCCCGCCAGCCCCGCCCGCCGCTGGAACGTCGCCGCGCCCATCACGAACAGGAAGACGAAGTGGAAGATGAAGCTGCTCGTCGGCGCGCCGCTGCTCCGCCGCAGCCCCACCTCGCTCAGACAGCCCAGCGCGGCGAAGAGGGCGAGCGCCGCGAGCCGCGCCCCGCGCCGCCGGCTCCCGAGCAGGGGGAAGGCGAGGCCGACGAGGGCGTAGAACTGCAACTCGATGGCGAGCGTCCAGAAGGCCGGGTTGAGCCACTCGTGCCCGAAGAACATGTTCAGGTAGCCGAGGTGCAGCAGCACGCGCGCCCAGCCGAGCGGCTCGCCCTCGACCGCCGCGGGCTGCCCCGCGCGGGCCGCCTCGGCGAAGGCCAGCGCGAGGATGAGGGCGAGCGCGGCGAGGTACGGCGGGTCGAGCCGGACGACGCGCTTGAGGACGAAGGCGGGGTAGTCGCGCAGGCGGTAGCCGGCGCGGCCGAGCGAGTAGGGGATGACGAAGCCGGAGATGACGAAGAAGACCTCGACGCCCAGCCAGCCGTGCGCGCCCGCCGCCCGCACCGCCTCGTAGGCGGGGCCGTCCGGCGTCTGGAACTGGTAGCGCGTCAGGTGGAACCAGCAGACGGCGAGCGAGGCGACGCCGCGCAGGAAGTCGAGGCTGTGGATTCTTCTCGGGTCGTCCGGCATCGTTCGGCTGTCGTCGGGTAAGGGCGGTCGCGGCCCGCGGGCGTGAGGATTAAACCCCAGACCGGCGGCGCGCCGCAACCCGGCGGATTTTTGCTTCGAGGTCGGCGGTTGCTGATTCGGTCGCCGGCGGGCGGCCGACGGCCGGAGACAAAATGCTGATGACTGGGAACCACCGATTGCCGATCTCGAATCAAAAATCCCGAATCACTCCCGTTTCACTTTCGGCCCGAACTCTGCTAGGTTACTCGCTCGAACCTCTGATGCGAGCGCACAAGACGAGCAAATTCCGTTTGGGCCTGCTGCTGCTGCTCGCGCCGCTGCCCTCCCCTCTCAAGCGCGCGTGCTACCGCCTCTTCTTCGGCTACCGCGTCGGCCGCCGCGTCCGCATCGGCCTGAGCGTCGTGGACGCGCGCGAGTGCGAGCTGGCCGACGACGTGCGGATCGGCCACCTCAACCTCATCGTCGGCGTCGGCAAACTCTCGCTCGGCGACCACGCCCGCGTCGGCCACCTCAACGTGGTGCGCGGCGGCGACGAGGTCAGGATCGGCCGCTACGCCGAGATCATCCGCATGAACGAGATCAACTCGATCCCCGAGCCGGACGTGGTCAACGAGATCGACCCGCGCTTCATCCTCGGCGACGCGGCCGTCGTCACCACCGGCCACAAGATCGACTTCACCGACCGCGTCGAGATCGGGCGGCGCTCGATCATCGGCGGGCGCAACTCCTCGTTCTGGACGCACAACCGCCAGCGCACGCGCCCCGTCACGGTGGGCGAGCTGACCTACGTCGGCTCCGAGATTCGCGTCGCGCCGGGGGGCGTGATACCATCCCGCTGCGTCGTCGGCATCGGCTCGGTCGTGACCGGAAAACTCGAAGGCGAGTACGCCCTCATCGCCGGCGTCCCGGCCAAACCCGTCAAGCCCTTGAGCGAGGAAGACCGCTTCCTGATCGAGTACAAGACGCGCCCCGACATGCCGGAAGACCTCTGAAGCCGGCGGGTCGCGGGCCGGCCCGCGCGCCGTTTTCGTTATGAACGCTCTGCTCACCATCCTGTGCGTGCTGCTGGCCCTCGTCCTGACGGTCTTCATCGAAGGCGGGGCCGCGGCCATCGCCGTCTGCGCCGTCTGCGCCCTCGTCGCCGGCCTCGCCGTCTCGGCCGTGCGCGAGCAGCGCGAGTTCCTGCTGCAAATCTTCGTCGGCGGCCTGCTCGTGCGCATCGTCATCGGGACGGTCATCTACAGCCTCAACCTTCAGGACTTCTTCGGCGGCGACGCCATCACCTACGACGCCCTCGGGTGGGCGCTCTGCCAGTCGTGGCGCGGCGACATCGTGGCGCAGAGCTTCATCGCCGACTGGGGCAAGGCCGGCGGCGGCCTCGGGATGGTCTACCTCGTCGCGGCCATCTACTACGCGCTCGGGCGGGGCATGCTGGCCGTCCAGCTCTTCAACTCCGTGGTCGGGGCGGCCACCGCGCCCGTCATTTTCCTCTGCGCGTGGCGCATCTTCCGCAACATGCGGGTGGCGAAGCTGGCCGCCTTCTGCGTCGCCTTCTACCCGAGCCTCGTGCTCTGGTCGTCGCAGGCGCTCAAGGACGGCCCCATCGTCTTCCTGCTCGCCCTCTCGATGCTGGCGACGCTGGAGCTGGGCGAGCGCTTCAGCGCCAAGTATCTGGCGGTGCTCGCGCTGTCGCTCGTCACGGTCATCACGCTCCGGTTCTACGTCTTCTACATGGTGGTGGCCGCCGTCGGCGGGGCCTTCCTCGTCGGGATGCGGCCGCAGCAGGGCGCGCAGGGGCTGGCCCGGCAGGTCATCGTCATCGCGGCGCTCGGGCTGTCGATGACCTACTTCGGCGTGCTCCGCACGGCCGGCACGCAGCTCGAAACCTTCGCCAACCTCGAAGCCGTCCAGCGCAGCCGCGCCGACCTCGCCGGCCGCGCCACCTCCGGCTTCGCGCAGGACGTGGACGTTTCGACCACGGGCGGGGCCATCAGCTTCATCCCCGTCGGCTTCGTCTACCTGCTCTTCGCCCCGTTCCCGTGGCAGGTGGCGAACCTGCGCCAGAGCATCACCATCCCCGAGATGATCGTCTGGTGGGCGAGCTTCCCGCTCCTCGTCTTGGGCATCTGGTTCACGCTCAAGTTCCGGCTCCGGCAGGCGCTCCCGATCCTGCTCTTTACGGCCATGCTGACGCTGGCCTACTCGGTCTTTCAGGGCAACATCGGGACGGCCTACCGCCAGCGCTCGCAGCTCCTCGTCTTCTACTTCATCTTCGTCGCGGCCGGGGCCGTCCTGCTCAAAGAGCGGCAGGAGAACCGCAAGCAGGAGGCGCTGGCGATGAAGCAGGCGGCCATCGAAAGCTGGCGCGAGGCGCAGGCCCGCCGCCGCCTCGAGCTGTGGAAGGAGAAGCAGGAGCAGGAGATCGAGGACGTGGCGCGCGACATCTCCGAGAGGATCAAGTTCTGACCGATGTGCGGCATCACCGGATTCGTTAACCTCGACGGGCGCGCGGCCGACGGTTCGGCGCTCGCCCGCATGAACGCGGCCATCCGCCACCGCGGCCCCGACGAGGAAGGCTCCTACCTCGCCGGCCACGTCGCGCTGGCGATGCGCCGCCTCGCCATCATCGACCTCGCCGGCGGCCAGCAGCCCATCGCCAACGAGGACGGCACGGCCCAGATCGTCTTCAACGGCGAAATCTACAACTTCCGCGAGCTGAAAGGCCGGCTCGAACAACTCGGCCACCGCTTCCGCACCGACTGCGACACCGAGGCCGTCGTCCACGCCTACGAGCAGTACGGCGCCGACTGCCCGAAGCACCTGCGCGGCATGTTCGCCTTCGCCATCTGGGACGCGCGCCGGCGGGAGCTTTTCGTCGCGCGCGACCGCGTCGGCAAAAAGCCCCTGCTCTACGCGAAAACGGGCGGCGCCTTCGTCTTCGGCTCGGAGTTCTCGGCGCTGCTCGCGCACCCGGCGGTCGGCCGCGAGGTCAACCGCGAGGCGATAGACGACTACCTGACCTTCTCCTGCGTGCCCGCGCCGCTCACGGCCTACCGCGACATCAGCAAGCTGGAGCCGGGCCACTCGCTCACCCTGAAGGCCGACGGCGAATTAAGGATCGAGCGCTACTGGCAGCCCGACTTCTCGAAGAAGCTGAAGCTCACCGAGGAGGAGGCCGGCGAGCGCACGCTTGAGCTGCTGCGCGACGCCGTGCGCGTGCGCCTCATGTCGGAGGTTCCGCTCGGCGCCTTCCTCTCGGGCGGGATCGATTCGAGCGCCGTCGTCGCGCTGATGGCCGAAGAGAGCTCCGCGCCGGTCAAGACCTTCTCCATCGGCTTCGAGGAGCAGGACTTCTCCGAGCTCCACCACGCGCGGCGCGTCGCCGAGCACGTCGGGGCCGAGCACCACGAGTTCGTCGTCCGCCCCGACGCGCTCGAACTCCTCCCGACCCTCGTCGAGCACTACGGCGAGCCCTACGCGGACTCCTCCGCCATCCCGACCTACTACGTCGCGCGCGAGACGCGCCGGCACGTCACCGTCGCCCTCAACGGCGACGGCGGCGACGAGTGCTTCGCCGGCTACGAGCGCTACGCGGCGATGCGCCTGTCGGAGCGCTACCGGAAGCTGCCCGCGGCCTTGCGCGAGGGCTTCATCCGTCAGGCCGTCGAGCTGCTGCCCTCTTCGGAGCTCAAGCGCGGGCGCGTCCGCAGCCTCAAGCGCTTCCTGCGCTCGGCCGGCCTGCCGCCCGTCGAGCGCTACCTGCGCTGGGTCAGCGCCCTCGGCCCCGAGGCCAAGCGCGAGCTTTACACGGACGGGTACCGGCGCGAGACCGAGGGGCGCGACGCGCGGCGCTGGCTCGCGCCGTGGTTCGCGCGCGCCAACGGGGCCGGCGTCGTGGACGCCTCGCTGCTGACGGACACGATGACCTACCTCCCGAACGACCTGCTCGTGAAGGTCGACATCGCGAGCATGGCCGTCAGCCTCGAGGCGCGCTCGCCCTTCCTCGACCACCACGTCATCGAGTTCGCGGCGCAGCTCCCGGAGAACCTGAAGCTGCGCGGGCTGACGACGAAGTACATCCTGAAGCGGACGCTGCGCAAGCTCCTGCCCGCGGAGAACCTGACGCGCGGCAAGATGGGCTTCGGCGTCCCCGTCGGCCACTGGTTCCGCGGGCGGATGGGGCCTTTCCTGCGCGAGCATCTGCTCTCGGAGAAGGCGGCGCGGCGCGGCTACCTGCGCCCGGAGGCCGTCCGCCGCATGGTCGAGGAGCACACGGAGGGCGGGCTCGACCACACGCCCGCGCTGTGGGCGCTGCTCATGCTCGAACTCTGGTTCCAGCGCTTCATAGACTAGAAGGGGATTTCGCGGATGGGCGAGCGCCGCTGCCCGGCTTGCGCCGGCGTGGAGACCGTGGCGAGGGGGGCCAAGAACGGCGTCCCGCTCGCGGAGTGCCGCGCCTGCGCGACGCTCTACGCCGAGCCGGCGTCCCGGTCGGACGGCTTCGACTACGACGGCTACTACGACGAGTCGAACCTCTCGGTGCCGGAGTTCGTCGGCGCGCGCCTCGACGAAATCTTCGCCTCGTTCGCGCCCTACCGGCGCGCGAACCGGCTGCTCGACATCGGCTGCGGCGCGGGGTCTCTGCTCGAAGCGGCGCGGCGCGCGGGCTGGGAGGCCCACGGCACGGAGGTCTCGCGCCCGGCCGTCGAGCACGCGCGGCGGGCCGGCTT
>DATMVI010000332.1:0-7099 GCA_035563275.1 Pyrinomonadaceae bacterium | reverse complement strand
GCCCCGGCGATGTCGTCGAAGGGGAGCGTGACGAGCGCGACCTGCGAGCCGGGCGAGCCGGCGGGCGGGAGCGCGGCGGCGGCCGACGCGGTCACGAGCGAGGCGGCGCGCGCGGGCTCGCTCTCCGCCCGGCAGACGCGCTCGAAGAGGGTCTGGAAGCGCGAGTGCGGGCGCAAGGGGTCGAGCGCCGTCTCGGTGCGTACCCAGCAGTACCACGCCTCGCGCTCCTCGAAACCCTCTTCCAAGAGCGCCAGCGCCTCGTTGAACTCGCTCAGGGCCGCGTGGACGAGCGCGACGTGGTAGGCCGAGACGTAGCGCGCGCGGGCCAGCTCGCGCAACTGCGCCGCGACGAGGCGCGCCTCCTCGCGGTGGCCCGCCATCGCGCGGGCGTAGCCGAGCAGCCCGAGCGCCGAAGGGTTCCCGCCCGAGGCCGAGCAGGCCCGGCGCGCCGCCTCGACCGCCTCGTCGTGGCGGCCGAGCGCCGTCAGCGCGCGGCTCTCGGTGTAGAGGCCGAGGACGGAATCCGGCTCGGCCTCAAGCACCCTGCGGTTCTCGGCGAGGCAGTCTTCGTAGCGGCGGGCTTGGTAGTAGACCCACGCGAAGGACTGGCGCAGCGTCGGCGAGTCGGGCGCGATCTCGCGCGCGCGGCGCGAGGCGGCGACGGCCTCCTCGAAGCGGCCGAGCGAGGCGAGGTGGAAGGCGTGCCACTGGTGCGCGGCGGCGTAGTTCGGATTCAGCTCGACGGCCAGACGGAAGTGGCGCTCGGCCGCCTCCCACTCGCACTGCGCGTGCGCGGCGAAGCCGAGGGCGGCGTAGGCTTCGGCCGAAGAGGGGTCGAGGGCGGCGGCGCGCGCCGCGGCCTCTCGGGCCGCGCCGTAGCACTCGCGCGGCGGCAGGACGCCGAGGACGCCGAGCCAGTTGTAGTAGTCGGCGACGCCGCTGTGGGCCGCGGCGTAAGACGGGTCGAGCGCGGCCGCCTCGTTGAAGTGGACGATGGCGCGGGCGAAGCCGTCCTCCGTCATCGAGTTCCAGTGCAGGCGGCCGCGCAGGTAAGCCTGATAGGCGGCCGGGCTGTTCGTGCCGCGCCGCGCCGGCGGCCCTTCGTCGCGCGCGGCCTCGTCTGCGCCCGTCAGGTGCGGGAGGAGCTCTTTGGCGACCCGCTCGGAGAGCGAGTCGTGGAGGGCGAGGATGTCCGCGTTCGACTCGTCGAAGCGCGCGGCCCACAGCGGCGCGGCGCGCGCGACGCCGACGAGCTGGACGGAGACGCGGACGCGGTCGCCGGCGTGGAGGATGTGACCGTCGAGGACGTAGTCGGCGGCCAGCTCGTGGCCGGCGGCGACGGGGTCGCCGTCCCCGCGCGCGAAGCGCATCACGGAGCTGGTCGGGCGCACTGTGACGCCGCGCGCGTTCGAGAGCCGGTTGATGAGCGCGTCGGCCAGCCCGACGCCGAAGAAGTCGCCGGTGTCGTCGCCGTGCGCGGCGTGCAGCAGCTTAAAGGGCAGGACGGCGACGGCCGGTCGCGGCGCCTCGCGCGGCGCGCCCTCGCCGCGTTCGCCGGCGGACTCGCCGGGCTCGGCGCGCAGGAGGTGCTCGACCTCGGCGCGCAGTTCCGCGTCCGTGCCGCAGGCGTCAGTCAGGAATTTCGCGCGCGCTCCGTGAGGGAGGTCGAGGGCCAGCCCCAAAAGTTCTTCGACTTGTCTGCGTCGTTCGGGGGACATAGGTCAGGCGACGGGCGACGGGCGTCGGCGAAACGGTCGGCCGCGGGGCCGCCTCAGCGGAAGGGAGATTTTAACCCGTCACCCGTCACCTGAGGCCCGTCACCCCTTCTGCACCTGATCGTAGAGCCACGCGCGGGCCATGCGCCACTGGCGGATGACGGTGGCCGTGCCGATGCCGAGGACTTCGGCCGTCTCCTCGATGGAGAGGCCGCCGAAGAAGCGCAGCTCGACGATGCGGCTCTTCTGCGGGTCGATCTCGGCGAGGCGGTTGAGCGCCTCGTCGAGCGCGACCATCTCCTCGGCCTTCTCGGCCGAGACGATGGCCGCCTCGTTGTCTTCGAGCGAGAGCTTGACGCCGCCCGAGCCGCGCTTGGCCGCCATGTGGCCGCGGGCGTGATCGACGAGGATGCGCCGCATGGCCTGCGCCGCGACGCCGAAGAAGTGCGCGCGGTTCTGCCAGCGCACCTCGCGCTGGTCGATCAGCTTCAGGTAAGCCTCGTGGACGAGGGCCGTGG
Source organism: Pyrinomonadaceae bacterium (assembly GCA_035563275.1). Taxonomy (GTDB): domain Bacteria; phylum Acidobacteriota; class Blastocatellia; order Pyrinomonadales; family Pyrinomonadaceae; genus QHXN01. Next base: position 4,866 of record DATMVI010000332.1, on the reverse strand, counting down.
CTTGCAGGGTGTGGTCGGAGCGCTCGCGCCGCAGGTAGCGCGAGGCCAGTTGGTGCAGCTCGCGGTAGACGAGCGGGAGCAGGTTCTCCAGCGCGTCGCGGTCGCCGTTGCCCCACTTCAGGAGGAGTTGAGTGACGTCGGGTGTTGAAGACATAACTGTACAGCCGTCAGACGCTCCGGGCGAGATTTTGGATGCCGCCGAGAGGATAGAAATTGCCCTGAAACAAGTCAAACGAAAGCGGGGGCCGGGCGCCGGGGGCCGGGGGCCGGGGGCGGGGATTTCGGCCCCCGTGGGCCGCGAGGGAAATTGCTTTCCGCCCGGCGCACGGCGCCCGAAGCCCGGCGCCCTCGCGTTTGACTTCGGAGCGGCGGGCAGTGTTATTGTCACACGCCGCGGGGCGCGCGCGGGGCGCCGCGGGCGCCGCAGGGCGGGCGTAAGTCGCTGATACGGAAGAGGAATCCCGGCCCGCGGCGGGCGACTGCGGGGAGCGCGTTTGCATCTAAGGGAGAAATGGAGAATAGTAGAAAAAGGTAGAACCGGCCGCGACAGCTTAGATTTTTCCGGCCCCGTCATAAGTAAATAAAGGGGCGCGCGGCGCGGGCCGCGGGTCAGTAAAGGGAGAGTGATGGCGAAGAATTTAGTGGTGGTTGAATCGCCGGCGAAGGCGAAGACGATAGGCAAGTACCTCGGCCCCGATTATCAGGTCATGGCCTCCTACGGCCACATCAAGGACTTGCCGTCGAAGGGGCTGGGCGTTGACGTTGAGAACAATTTTGAGCCGACTTACGAGGTCACCGACAAGGCGAAGAAGCACGTCGCGGCGCTGAAGAAGGCCGCCAAAGAGGCCGAGGCCATCTACCTCGCCGCCGACCCCGACCGCGAGGGCGAGGCCATCTGCCAGCACCTCGCCGAAGAGGTCGTGCCGAAGCGGCCGCGCAAGCCCTCGTTCCGCGTGATGTTCAACGAGATCACGAAGCGGGCCGTGCAGGACGCCTTCAAGGAGCCGAAGCAGATCGACCGCCATCTGGTGGACGCGCAGCAGGCCCGCCGCGTCCTCGACCGTCTGGTCGGCTACAAGGTCTCGCCGCTGCTGTGCCGCACCATCGGCGGGCGTTTGAGCGCGGGCCGCGTGCAGTCGGTCGCGCTGCGCATGGTGGTCGAGCGCGAGCGCGAGATCGAGAGCTTCGTCAAGACCGAGTATTGGACGGTCGCGGCCAACCTCGCCTCGAAGCTCCCGCCCGCCTTCGACGCGCGCCTCTTCAAGGTCGGCGAGCAGACGGTCAAGACCTCCGGCTTCGAGCAGGAGGTGAAGAAGACGGAAATCCTCATCGGCGACGAGGCGCAGGCCCGCGCCATCGTCGAGGAGGCCGGCCGTCAGCGGTTCGTCGTCGCCGAGGTGGCGACGAAGGAGCGCCGCCGCAACCCCGTCCCGCCCTTCATCACGTCGAAGTTGCAGCAGGAGGCGGCGCGCAAGCTCGGCTTCGCCGTCAAGAAGACGATGATGGTGGCGCAGAAGCTCTACGAGGGCGTCGAGCTGGGCGCGGAAGGCTCGGTCGGCCTCATCACCTACATGCGCACGGATTCGACGCGCGTCTCCGAGGCGGCGCTGAACGAGGCGCGCGAGTTCGTCACCTCGGCCTACGGCCCGGCCTACCTGCCGGAGAAGGCGATCCACTACCGCTCGAAGAAGGACGCGCAGGACGCGCACGAGGCCATCCGCCCGACGGACGTTTCGCGCACGCCCGACTCGCTGGCGCGCTACCTCGGCAAGGACGAGCTGAAGCTCTACCGGCTCATCTGGCAGCGCTCCGTCGCCTCGCAGATGAACCCGGCCGTCTACGACCAGACGACCATCGACATCGAGGCCGGCCGCTTCCTCTTCCGCGCCACGGGCTCGGTCTTGAAGTTCGACGGCTTCCTCAAGGTCTACGAGGAGGGGCGCGACGAGAAGACGGAGGAGGACGACGAGGCCGCGCGCAAGCTCCCGCTCGTGGCGAAGGGCGAGCCGCTTCAGCTCAACTCCGTGACGCCCGAGCAGCACTTCACGGAGCCGCCGCCGCGCTACACGGAGGCGACGCTCGTCAAGGCGCTCGAAGAGAAGGGCATCGGGCGCCCCTCGACCTACGCGTCGATCATGACGACGATTCAGGACCGCGAGTACGTCGAGCGCCTCGAAGGCCGCTTCCACCCGACCGCTCTGGGGACGACCGTCAACGACCTGCTCATCGAGGGCGGCTTCGACGACCTCTTCAACGTGTCGTACACGGCGCGGATGGAGGAGGAGCTCGACGAGATCGAGGAAGGGAAGCTGGCGTGGACGGCGGCGCTGCAAGAGTTCTACGGCAAGTTCGGCCGCGACCTCAAGGCGTTCGAGCAGTACGTCAAGGGCAAGAAGGGTCAGGCCATCCCGACCGACGAGACGTGCGAGAACTGCGGCTCGCCGATGGTCATCAAGCTCGGCCGCTTCGGCCAGTTCCTCGCCTGCTCGAACTACCCCGAGTGCCGCACCACGCGCGAGGTCTCGAAGCCGCAGGCGGCCGACGGCGAGGGCGCGGCCGCCGGCTCAGGCGCCGACGGCGCGGCCGAGACGCCCGAGGAGATGTGCGAGCTGTGCGGCAAGCCGATGGCGATGAAGCGCGGCCGCTTCGGGCCGTTCCTCGGCTGCACGGGCTACCCCGACTGCCGCAACATCCGGCGCGTGAGCAAGAAGACGGGGGCGGTCGCGCCCGCGCCCGTGCCGATCGAGGGCGAGACGTGCCCGGTGGACGGCGCGAACCTCGTCCGCCGCCACGGCCCGTTCGGCGAGTTCGTCTCGTGCGCCAACTACCCCGAGTGCAAGTACATCAAGCGCGAGACGACCGGCATCGCCTGCCCGCGGCCCGGCTGTCGGGGCGAGATTCTGGTGAAGAAGTCGAAGCGCGGGAAATACTTCTACGGCTGCTCGGAGTACCCCAAGTGCGACGTGGTTTACTGGGACAAGCCCGTTCAGGAGCCCTGCCCGCAGTGCAACGCGCCGTTCCTGCTGGAGAAGACGACGAAGAAGGGCACGACGCGCTACTGCGCCCGCGCCGAGGAGTGCGGCTACCGCGAGGACGCGCACGCCCCGACCGCGTCGCAGCCGGTCACCCAGAGGAAGGGCGGCGACGCCGGCCGCGCCGCGTAATCAAAAACAGGAGCGGCGGGCGCGTCTCGGGTTACGTCATCAATCAACGCTGACGCAACCCGAGACCCGCCCGCCGCTCCTTTTTTGAAAGGCGCCCGCCCCGTCGCGGGCTCCTGTTTTCAGCGCTTCTCCGGAATCACCCACGAGTAGATGTAGTGCGTGTTGCCGCCGACCTCGACCTCGGCGACCTCCTTCGGCTCCCAGTCGCCCATGCCGTAGTTGTGCGAGACGACGCGCGTGCCGGGCTTGAGTTCGGCGAAGAGCTTGGGCCTGAGTTTCAGGTTCACGTCCGGCAGCAGGTAGAGCGTGACGACGGTGGCCCCGCTCAAATCGGCCTGAAACAGATCGCCCTGCACGAAGCGGACGCGGTCGGTGACGCCGGCCTTCTCGGCGTTGGCGTTGCTCTCGGCGATGCGCTGCGGGTTGAGGTCGTAGCCGACGCCCCGCGCGCCGTACTTCCGCGCCGCCGTCACGACGATGCGGCCGTCGCCGCACCCGAGGTCGTAGACGAGATCGTCTTTGCCCACCTTCGCCATCCGCAGCATCCGCTCGACGACCGCCTCCGGCGTCGGCACGTAGGGCACGTCGAGCTTGACGGTGGCGCGGCTCGGCGTCGCCGTCTCCATCGCCGACGCGGGGGCCGGCGTCGGCGTCTGCTTCGCCGTCCTCGGGGCGGGGCCGCCGAGGCAGCCCGCCAGCCCGAGGGCGAGGCCCGCGGCGCACGCCTTCAGGCGCGACTCACGTGAGACTCTCATCGCCCTCCTCCTTGAGCGCCGGCTGGCGGCGTCGGGCCAGCCAGAGCACCGGCAGCCCGGTCAGCAGCGCGGCCACCCCGACCAGCGCCCCGCGCCCCGTGTAGGCGAGGCTCGCCTGCAACATGTAGGCGCAGACGGCGCAGAACAGGAGCGGCGTCAGGGGGTAGAGCGGCACGCGGAACGGGCGCGCGACGTGCGGCTCCTTGACGCGCAGGACGATGAGCGCCAGCCCCGTCAAAAGGAAGAAGCACCAGAAGACGGGCGCGGTGTACTCGACCATCGTCTCGAAGCCGCGCCGCGCGAGCGTGCCGATGAGGATGAGCGCCAGCGCGATGAGGCCCTGCACGGCGAGCGCGGTGGCGGGCGTGTTGGCCCCGCGGTGCCAGCGCCCGAGGAAGCCGAAGACGCGGAAGTCGCGGCCGAGCGCGTAGTTGGTGCGCGCGCCCGTGATGACCGTGGCGTTGGCCGAGGTCAGCGCCGAGACGGCGATGATCAGACTGACGAACTGCGCGCCGCGCTCGCCCACGGCCCCGCGCATCAGGTCGGCCGCGACCGCCTCGGCCCCCGCCACGCCCCCGAGCCCCAGCCCGCGCAGGTAAGCGAGGTTCACCAGCAGGTAGAGCGCCGTGATCACCCCGATGCTCAGGATGAGCGCCCACGCCATGTTCCGCCTCGGCCCCGTAATCTCGGCCGAGACGTAGGCCGCCTCGTTCCAGCCGCCGTAGGTCAGCAGCACGAAGACCATCGCCAGCCCGAGCGCCGCCCGCGACGTGCCGCCCGCGGCAGGCTCGGCGGCGGGCGCGGCCTCCGGCGCGGGCGCGGCCCACATCAGCCCCGCCACGATGACGAGCACGAGGCAGGAGACTTCGATTGCCGTCAAAAGGTTCTGCGTCCGCGAGCCCTGCCGGACGCCGAGGAGGTTGAGGCCCGTCAGGCCCGCGACGGCC
>DATMVI010000331.1:0-7563 GCA_035563275.1 Pyrinomonadaceae bacterium | reverse complement strand
AAACCCGCACCCCGCCGCCGCCGCCCGCGGTTCGGTCATCACCCCGCCCGCCGCTCCCGCCGGCCGGCTTCAGGGGTTACAATGTCGGCATGTCGAAAGCGTTAGAGACGCGGGCCGCGGGGCGCGGGCTGCGCATCGGCGAGGTGGCGAAGGCTTCGGGCGTCGGCGTCGAGACGCTGCGCTTCTACGAGCGGCGCGGCCTGTTAGGGCGGCCCCGCCGCACGGGCGGCAACTACCGCGTCTACGACGAGGAGGTGCTCGAACGCCTCGCCTTCATCAAGCGGGCGCAGGCCGTCGGCTTCACGCTCGACGAGATCGGGGAGATTCTGGCCGAGAGCGCCGGCGGCCGCCTGCCGTGCCGCCACGTCCGCGAGGCGGCGCGGCGCAAGCTCGAAGAACTCGACCGCCGCCTGTCGGAGTTGCGCCGCTACCGCTCGGAGCTCGCGCGTACGCTGCGGGAGTGGGACGAGCGCGGCGAGGAGGAGGGCAGCATCTGCGGCCTCATCGAGCACAGCACCCTGACCTCGCCCGAGCCGCCCGCCCGCGCGTGGCGCAAGGGCAGGCACGTGTGAGGGAGCGGAAGGATAAAGGCGGGGGGGCGAAGGCCGCGGTCTTTACAACCCCGCCCCCCTTGTCCGTCGCCGTCGGTTTTCTGTAATAATGGAGCGCAAGGAAGGAGTTATGAATGAGGCGTAGTGCGATACTCACCGCGTTCGTTGTCGGCGTCATCACTTGCGGGTGCGCGGCCACGGACGAACACGGCGCGGCCCGCAAACCGGCGGCGCAGCCGCAGCGGCAGGCGGCCTCCAAAACGACCCCCGCGGATCAGCCCGTGCGCGGCGGCGCGACGCGCGACGACCACGGCCACACGCACGACGTGACGGGCGAGGTGCCCGCCTTCGTCACCAGCGCGTCGGAACTGAAGCTGCTGCCGGCGACGCTCGCGCCCGAGAAGTTCACGGGCAAGCAGCGGCTCGGCTACGAGGCCGTCCGGCAGATTCCGCGCACCATCGCGCAGCTGCCCTGCTACTGCCACTGCGACAAGGGCTTCGGCCACAAGAGCCTCCACAGTTGCTTCGTGGACGACCACGCGGCCCACTGCGCCGTCTGCATCGACGAGGCGCTGATGGCCTACAAGATGGAGAAGGAAGACAAGCTCACGCCCGAGCAAATCCGCGAGCGCATCGTCGCGCACTACTCGTCAAAACAGTGAGGGGGAGTGATGAATGCGGGATGATGAATGATGAATGAAAGGCGAGTTATCATTCGTCATTCATCGATGTTTGTCTGACTGACAACTGAACACTAATTCCGCATTCATCATTCCGCGTTCGTCATCTCTTAGGAGGGGAAGCATGTATTTTTCGCGGCTGCGGCGCACTGTCTGCCTGCTGGCGCTGGCGTCGGCGGCGTGCGCGGCCGGCGCGGCGGCGTCGGCGCAGACGAAGCCCGAGGCGCGGCGGACTCCGCAGCGCGCGAAGGACGCGGCGCGCCACTCGAACGACGCGGCGCGCGTCTTCCGCGAGGTGATGTCCGTGCCCGAGCGCGCCATCCCGCGCGAGCTGATCGAGGGGGCCGAGGCCGTGGCCGTCTGCCCCGGCGTCCTGAAGGCCGCCTTCATCGTCGGCGGGCGCAAAGGCGACTGCGTCATCAGCCGCCGCACGCCCCGCCGGCAGTGGGCGGCGCCCGTCTTCTACAACATGACGGGCGGCAGCTTCGGCGCACAGATCGGCGGCTCGAAGACCGACTACGTGCTGCTCTTTATGAACGAGGCGGCGCTGAAGGGGCTGATGGAGGACAAGTTCGAGGTCGGCGGCGAGGTCGAGGTCGCGGCCGGCCCGGTCGGCCGCGCCGTCGGCGCGAGCACCAACCCGACGCTCGACGCCGGCATCCTGACCTACTCGCGCAGCAAGGGCATCTTCCTCGGGGCCTCGCTCAAGGGCGTCGCCATCACGCCGGACAACGACCTCAACGAAGCCTTCTACGGCCGCAAGGCGAACGAACTCGTCGCGGGCCTCGAAGACGCGACCGTCCCCCCGGCCGTGCGCGCCCTCCCGCTCCAGCTCAGCCGCTACTCGGTGAGGCAGAGGACGAGGAGGCAAAGGACGGGTAGTCGGTAGTCGGCGGCCGGTGGCCGGCAGGCTCCGCGCCGCCGACTCCGAAGCTGGTGCCATGAAGATTCATCGGCGAACGTCTTCCTCCCGATTACCGACCACCCTCTTTTTAAGGAGATTCTTCATGAAGCTTTCGTTCCTCAAGCTTGCCCTCGCGGCCGCGTGCGCGGCCCTGTCCCTCCCCTCCGCCGCGCCGGCGCAGGCCGAGCGGCAGCGCCGGGCCGTGCGCCCCGAAGCGTCCGCCAGCCCGAAGCAGCAGAAGGACGCCTCGAAGAAGGCGGCCGACGCGGCCCGCGTCTTCGACCAGATCATGGACGCGCCCGACAACTCGATCCCGAAGGAACTGCTCGACCGCGCCGAGGCCGTGGCCGTCTTCCCCGGCGTCCTGAAGGCCGGCTTCGTCGTGGGCGGGCGGGGCGGCAGCGGCCTCATCAGCCGCCGCGTCACGGGCGGCTGGAGCGCGCCCGCCTTCTTCAAGCTGGGCGGGGCCAGCATCGGCCTGCAAATCGGCGCGTCGAAGACCGACTTCGTGCTGCTCTTTATGAACGAGGACGCGGTGCGCGGGCTGCTCGAAGACAAGTTCGAGATGGGCGGCGAGGCGAGCGCGGCGGCCGGCCCCGTCGGCCGCGCGGCCAGCGCGACGACGAACCTCACGCTCGACGCCGGCATCCTCTCCTACTCGCGCAGCAAGGGCCTCTTCGCCGGCCTCGAACTCAAAGGCGCCGTCATCAACCCCGACAACAACCTGAACGAAGCTCTCTACGGCATCAAGGCCAAAGAACTCCTCACCGGCAGCAACAAGGTGCAGATGGCCGATGTCCTCACCGGCGTCATCGTCTTCCCCAACACCCTCGCCCGCTATTCGGTGAAGTAGGAAAAGGGTGACGGGCGTCGGGTTAAAAGCGACTCGCTTCTTCCCCGACGCCCGTCACCCTTTTAATATCTAAGGCCGCCGCAGGCCCACCTTCCCGCGGCGGCCCCGTGGCACAGCCCTCCCGGATTACAGGCGGGCGTGCCCGGGGATGGTGGGCCTACCCGTCCCACTCATCCCTTTCCTCGTTTCTCTTCTGCCGGCGCGCGAGCAACCGCGCTACGCATGGTCAGGCTCGAATTACCTTGCCACTCGGAAATCCCGCGGCCTCACCTTTTGGAGAACATCGTGAAACCTCAAGGAACCTCTTCCCCGCAGCCGCGCTGACTCTCCTTCCCGCTACGAATGCGTTTGCCGGAGACACCCACACTCCGAATTATTACGCCGCCTCCGCCCACCCTCCGCGACCTCAACGGTGAACGGCGACATATCAACCGGCATCGCCGGCCGGAGGGAGACTCCCCAAGCCGCGGGGGGATGTTCAGACGACCGCCGTGGCTTCGGATTCAGCGTTCGAGGCGGCGCTGAATCCGGCGTGGGGCGTGCTGTCGCTGTTCTAGGGTGTCAGCCCCAGTGCGTGTGTTTTCGGGCCGCCGCGAGAGGTGGGACGGGCGGCCCGGGATTCGTGTGTCTGTCTTACTGCTGAGGGCGGCGCGATTAAGTTGGGACAAGAGAGCTGGTGGACTATCGCGACGCGGGCGGAGATTAACTAATTGGTGCTCCCTAAATCAATAGAAATGTTGGGCCAACGCAAAGAGCGTCGGGGCAATTTGTTGAACTTAGCGCGGGGTGCAAATTTTACGGCGCTCTCCGGGGTGGTTTTTGATGTTTCCGCGTGGTTTTGCGGGGCTTTATCTTGACGCTCCGGGCGGCTCGCCCTACAATCGCGCAGCCTTCGGTTCGGCCAACCCCCCCGCGCCAAGACAGACGATGCTCGTGAGCTAAGGAGTCGGCACAGCTATGCAGCCACGCACGCAGCGCCAGCGGGAGATTCTCGAATACATCGTGCGCTTCATCGAGCGCCACGGCTACGAGCCTTCGTACGCGCAGATCGCGCGCCACTTCGGGGTCTCTTCGAAGGCGACCATCGCCAAGCACATCGAGGCGCTGGAGCGGCGCGGCCTCATCTCGCGCCAGCGCGCCGACGGCGCCTTCGGCCTGAGCGTGCAGCAGGAGGAGGTGGACGTGGACTCGACCTGTGAGGTGCCTTTGCTCGGGCGCATCGCGGCCGGCGCCCCCCTCGACACGGCCGAAGACCGCGAGACCATCGCCGTCCCGCGCTTCCTGCTCGGGCGCGTGCGGCCGCACCGCGTCTACGCCCTGCGCGTGACGGGCGACTCGATGATCGACGAGCACATCTGCGACGGCGACATCGCGCTCATCGAGAACCGGACGGAGGCGCGCGACGGCGAGATCGTCGTCGCCCTCGTGGACGGCGCGCGCGCCACCCTGAAGCGCCTCCACCGCTTCGGTCAGGAGGTCGAGCTGCGCCCCGCCAACTCGCAGCACGCCCCCATCCGGCTGCACGCCTCGAAGGTCGTCGTGCAGGGCATCTTCCGCGGCCTGTTGCGCCCCGCGGTTTAAAGGGATAGAGGCCCGACCGTGAGGGAGGGCGGCGAGAAGGCGAAAGGCAAAATTCGGAAGGCGAAGGCGGGAGACGAAAGCCGGCGCGGCCTCGTCCTTTCGCCTTCGCCTTTTGAAGTTTGCCTTTCGCCCTCTTCACTTTTGCCCCCCGCCTGCCCGCCCGCCCTCACGGCCGGGCCCCCGCTTTTTGTCTTTAAATCACTCACGGCCTGTACGGGTTTGCGGGCGATTTTTGCTCGGCGGGCGCGCTTTTGCTGCGGCGCGTGCTGGCATGAACCTTGCCCTCTTTTCTTCGGAAAACCACCGACCGAGGAGCTTCAAGGAGTAGAACCATGGCAGAGACGAAGAAAGTGGCGATTCTCATCGAAAACCACGTCGAGGACAGCGAGTTCGCGATCCCGCGCGCGGCGCTCGAACGCGCCGGGGCCGAGGTGACCGTGCTCGGCTCGCGCACCAACGAGAAGTACACCGGCAAGCAGATGAAGGTCTCCGTGCAGGCCGACGCGACCACGACGGACGCGCGCGCCGCGGACTTCGACGCCGTCGTCATCCCCGGCGGCATGGCCCCCGACAAGATGCGCACCAACATGAAGACCGTCCGCTTCGTGCAGGACGCTTTCAATCAGGGCAAGCTCGTCGCCGCCGTCTGCCACGGCCCGCAGGTCTTGATCGAGGGCGACCTGCTGCGCGGCAAGCGGGCCACAGGCTTCCGCGCCATCCGCAAGGACATGCAGAACGCCGGCGCCAGTTACGAGAACGCGCCCGTCGTCGAGGACGGCAACCTCCTCACGTCGCGCCGCCCGGCAGACCTGCCCCTCTTCGCGGCGGCCCTCCTGCGCCGCCTCGGCCTGAGCATGAAGAACACTCACATCCCGGACGAGAAAGACCTGACGGCCGAGTGGTGGGAGGTGGCCGAGTCATGGGGCGGGCAGTCGAGGCAGGAGATCGTGGACGGCGTCAACACGGCCATCCGCGGCGAGCGCTACGCGCTGACGGCCTTCGAGAAGTACGCCGAGAAGGCGACCGACCCGGCGATTAAATCCCTCTTCGAGGAGATCGTCGCGAGCAAGCGGCGGCACGTCGAGATGCTCGAAGGCCGGCTGCGCGCGCTCGGCGGCGAGCTCGACATGCAGGCGGCGGGCGCGGGCGCGTGGGCGACTCTGAAGAGCTGGCTCCAGGGCAGCGACGACCTCGCGCTACTCCAGCGCGCGATGGGCGACTTGCAGACCGGCGTCGTGGACGCCTTCAACCTGACGAACCAGTTCACCGACCCGGTCACGGCCGCGCTCTTCGACCAGATCGAGATCGACCTCGCGCGGCACGAACAGCTCGTGGCCGACCACTTCCACGCGCGCCTCGGCGCGGGCGAGGCCAAGCCGGCCAGCCCGACGACCGGCGCGGCCGTCTCCGCCTGAGGCCGGGGGCCGAGGCTTGTAAAAACATGAGGGTCGTCGAATCGCTCCCGTCGGCGGGTGGCGATTCGACGACCCTTCGCTTTTAACAAAGCCTCCGGCCCCTAGCCCATCGCCCCCGCCAACTCGCTCGTGCACTGCGGGCAGCGGGTGGCTTTGGCGGGGATGGCCGAGACGCAGAAGGGGCAGTTCTTAGTCGTCGGCGCTTCGGCCTCCGGGTGCTCGGCGCTCCAGAGGCGGTTGACCCGCTTGATGATGAGGAAGATGACGAAGGCGACGATGAGGAAGCTGATCACGTCGTTAATGAACTGGCCGTAGGCGAGGACGGGGATGCCCTTCGCCTTCGCGTCGGCCAGCGATGCGGGGATGCCCTTCGCGCCGTCGAGCACGACGAACTTGCTGCCGAAGTCAATGCGGCCCGTGAGCAGCCCGATGGGCGGCATGATGACGCCCTCGACGAGCGAGGTCACGATCTTCGTGAAGGCCGCGCCGATGACGACGCCGACGGCGAGGTCGATGACGTTGCCGCGCGCGATGAACTCTTTGAACTCCTTAAGCACGCCTTTGCTTTCGGCCATCCCCGGGGAACTCCTTCGCGCTCTGCTGAATCGAACGCACGGCTTTTATGCTAAATCGGTCAGCCCGTCAAGCTGACCCGCCGGCCCCCGCGAACTGACCGCCGCGCACGCCGCCGCCGTGCCGCGCGCGCAGATTTAACCTGACGCGGGCGGACAACCGGGGCGACTCGTGAACGCTCCCGATCAGCGGAAGCGGCGAGCCAGCTCGTCGAGCTGCGTGAGGATGCGTTCGCGCAGGGCGTGCTGTGTGGGCGCGACCTGCGCGCGCAACTCGGCGAGCGCCTTCTGGAAGTCGGCGCGGTCTTCCTGCGGCACTTCGTAGACGGGGCTGCTGCTGGTCGCGTCTTCGCTCACCGCGCCGAAGAAGTCCGCGATGGACTTGAGCGCTTCGGGCGCGTGCGCGCCGCGCGGGTAGAGCTTCAGGTAGCGCCCCTCGCTCTCCGAAAGGGCGTAGAGGTGGCAGGGCAGATAGCCCTCGCACTCGCCGGGCAGCGGCGTCTGCGCGCCCTCCCACGCGATGCGCTCGCCGACGGGCAGGTCTTTGTACTTGCGCTGCAAGTCCCAGTAGAGCTCGGCGCGCACGTACCACTGGCCGGCCGGGTCGCTGTAGACGATCTGCCCCTCGCGCGCCTTCGTCCACTCGGCGTAGGGAGGGTTGTCCTTCTCCATCATGTCGATGTTGGCGAGCGAGCGCTGGAGGGCGACGAGCCGCGCCAGCTCCAGCTCGGCCAGCGCCTCGGGCCGCGTGACCTCCTTGACGGCGCGTTCGAGGAAGACGACGAGGTCGCTCATCTCGGCGAAGGTCGCGGCGGCGTTGTTGACGCGCGCCGAGGCCAGCTCGCGGTAAATCTCATCGCGGCGGCCGGCGTCGAAGGCGGCCGTCAGCCCGCCGAAGACCCAGCCCTCGACGCCGCCCGGCGCGGCGACGCGGAACCAGTGATCCTCGGCCTCGCCGACGCGCTCCTTTTGCGCCGACCGCTCCAGCTCGCGCACGACGACTCCCA
>DATMVI010000330.1:0-6185 GCA_035563275.1 Pyrinomonadaceae bacterium | reverse complement strand
CGACAACCACGACATGACGCGCTTCCCCACCGTCAACAGCAACCAGACCCGCCTCCATCAGGCGCTCGCCTTCATCCTCACGCAGCGCGGCATCCCCTGCATCTACTACGGCACCGAGCAGTACCTCGTCAACAACACCTCCGGCGGCGGCGACCCCTACAACCGCCCGATGATGAACTCCTTCAGCACCTCGACGACAGCCTACACCCTGACGAACCGCCTCTCGACCCTGCGGCGCAACAACACGGCCGTCCCCTACGGCTCTCACCAGCAGCGCTGGATCAACAACGACGTTTACATCTACGAGCGGAAGTTCTTCGGCAACGTCGTCCTCGTCGCCATCAACAAGGGCGGGTCGGCCGTGAGCGTCACCGGCCTCAACACCTCTCTGCCCGCCGGCTCTTACTCCGATTACCTGACGGGCCTGATGTCGGGCGTCGGCATCTCGGTCACCGGCGGCTCGGGCGGCAACAACCCGGTGACGGCCTTCTCGCTGCCGGCCAACAGCGTCGCCGTCTGGCAGGCGACCGAGTCGGGCGGCACGCCGCAGGTCGGCTCCGTCGGCCCGACGGCCGCGCAGCCCGGCGTCAAGGTGACCATCGGCGGCAAGAACTTCGGCTCGACGCAGGGCACCGTCAAGTTCGGCACGACGAACGCCACGGTCAACTCGTGGACGGCCTCGCAGATCGTCGCCACCGTCCCGGCCGTGACGCAGGGCAGCTACAACGTGACGGTGACGAACTCTTCGAGTCAGGTCTCGAACGGCATCCAGTTCACCGTCTATCAGGACAAGCTCATCCCCGTCACCTTCACCGTCTTCAACGCCAGCCCGACGCAGCCGGGCGACTACATCTTCCTCACCGGCAACACGGTCGAGCTGAGCAACTGGGCGACGACGTGGGACGCGGCCGTCGGCCCGATGCTCACGCCCAACTACCCGAACTGGTTCATCAACGCCAGCGTCCCGGCCGGCAAGACCATCCAGTTCAAGTTCATCAAGATCGCCGCCAACGGCGCGGTCACGTGGGAGGCCGGGGCCAACCACAGCTACACCGTGCCCACCAGCGGCACGGGCTTCGTCAACGTCAACTGGCAGTACTGAAGAAGTGATGAATGACGAGTGCGGAATGATGAACGGAAGACGGGCCGTCAGCTCTCGGTAAAGGCGAAACTGACGGCCGGCGACTGATTCATCATTCCGCGTTCACCATTTGGTGAGGCGTATGAGGGGACGCTGGTTGGTGGCGCTACTGCTTTGCGTCGGGTTGCGCGCGTGGTGCGCGGGGCAGTCGCAGCCCGCGGCGAAGGCCGGCGAGCGGGAGCGAGCGCGCGCCCGCGCCGAGGCGCTCGGGAAGTACGCCGGCCGCTACGAGCTTGAGGGGCGCGTCATCCCCGTCACGGCGCTCGACGTGACGGCCGAGGGCGGCGAGCTGTGGGTCAAGCCGACGAACGCGAAGAAGCGCCGGCTGCTGCGCCGGACGCGCTCGACCTTCACCGACGAGGTCGAGGGCACGCGCGTCCGCTTCGGCTTCGACGAGGACGGCCGCGCCGTCACGCTCACCTTCCGCTACGGGGGCGAGGAGTTCACGGCCGCGCGCGTGGAGCTTCCGCCGCCGAGCCTCAGCGGCAACACCACCTTCCGCCTCGAGGGCCACGCGGACGCGCAGGTGGTCGCCCTCGCCGGCTCCTTCAACGACTGGAACCAGTCGCAACTCCTCTTCGCCCGCGAGGGCGACGGATGGGTCTGCCGCCTCGACCTCGACCCCGGCGTCTACACCTACAAGTTCGTCGTGGACGGCAACTGGCTCCTCGACCCCTCGAACCCCTCGACGCAGGAGGACGAGGCCGGCAACGTCAACAACGTCCTCGAAGTGAAGCCGCCGGGGTAGCCGGCCGCGCGCGGGGCCGAAAAGGGGGAGGCCCGCCGTCAGACTCGACGGCGGGCCTCCCCCTTTGTGACGCGGCCTTTGAGGCATCACGGGTAGCCGGGGCCGGTGTAGACGCGCAGGACGTAGTTGATCCGCTCGCGGTCGGGGTTGAAGAAGTCCACGTCGAGCTTCACGATCTGGCCCGGCCGCCAGACCATGTCGCGCAGGCCCAGCGTCGTGAACTTGCGGTTGAGCGGCGCGGCGCAGCGCGTGCGGAAGAAGTGGCTCCGCGGGTCGCCGTCCTCGACGCTCGCGGGCAGGCCGTCGAAGACGAAGTGGACGAGGCCGTGCAGCGTCCGCCCCGAGTCGTTGCGCACGTAGATGGTGTGCTTGACCCGAGGCCGCGACTGGTTGCCCGGCGTGTGGATGATCCGCTGTATCTCGCCCGTCACTTCGGGGACGCACGTCGCTTGGACGTTCAGCGCGAGCTGCTGCCCGTTGTTGTTCGGGTCGCTGTCGGGCGTCGAGGACGTGGCCGACGAGAAGGCCATGATCTCGCCGGGCGCGGTCGGCCGGACGACGAACCGGATGGTGGTCTGCGCGCCCGCCGCGAGCTGGCCGAGTTCGCAGACGGTCTGCTCGGGGCCGGCCCCCGGCGCGCACGCGCCCTGCGCCGGCGAGGACGAGACGAACTCGGCGCTCGGCGGGCGGAGGAAGACGGCGCGCACGCCCTCGGCCGCAAAGGGGCCTTGGTTGCTGACGGTCATCGTGTAGGTCAGGTTCACGCTGACCGCGGCCGGGTTCGGCGCGCCCGTCAACCGGACGGCCACGTCGGTCTCGGGGAAGGGCGTCGGCGCGGGCGTCGGGGTCGGGGTCGGCGTGGGCGTGGGCGTCGGCGTCGGGTTGCGGTTCGGCGGCAGCCCCGGAATCGGCTTCCACGCGGGCGAGGTGCCGGCCTCGCCCGTGGCGACGACGTTCAGGCCGTTCCAGTCCATGATGTAGATGGACGAGGGGCCGCCCGCCGTCGGGCGCGCGGAGAAGGCGATGCGGGCGCTGTCGGGCGACCACGTCGGGCTGTCTTCGAGTAGGCCGGGCGTGTTCGTCAGTTTGGTCAGGTTCGTGCCGTCGGGCCGGATGACGTAGATGTCGCCGTCCTTGACGAAGGCGATCTCGACGCCGTCGGGCGAGAAGGCGGGGCGGCGGCTGCCGGCCGCGTCCTGCGTCAGCCTGAGGGGCGGGGCGCTGCCGTCCGCCGGCACGATGTAGATGTCCTCGTCCTCGAAGCCGCCGACCTGACCCGAGGCGAAGGCGATCTTCGTCCCGTCGGGCGACCACGTGGCCTCGTACGACTCTTCGCGCCCGGTGGCGAGCGGCACGGGCACGCCGCCCGCGGGCGGGATCAAGTAGAGGCGCGAGATGTTGTCCACGAAGCTGTTGCGCGTGTAGGCGATCCGCTGGCCGTCGGGCGAGTAGGCCGCGTCGAAGTTGTGGTGGCCCTCGGGGTCGAGGTCGAAGTCGGTTATCGGCTGCCGATTCTCGGTGGCGGCGGCGTCAATGCTCCAGAGGGCGATGACCTCGCCGAACGCGGTGTTGAAGGCGATGCGCGCGGCGTCGGGCGACCACGCGGGCTTGTCCACGAGCGACGCGACGAGTCGCGGCTCGCCGGCGCCGTCGGCCCGCATCACGTAAACCTCGTCGTCGCGCTCGAAGGCGATCTCGTGGACGGGCGCGGTCTGCGCCGAGGCGGCGCGGTTGGCGAAGTGCGGCAGCAGCGCGAGGCCGACGCCGCACGCGAGGGCGAGCAGCAGGAAGAGGCGGCGCGCTCGGGTCGTCCGCCCGTGTCCTTGTCTGTGGCGCATGTGGGGTTCCTCCGTAACGAATGAAAGTAAAGTTATGAAAGCGAGCGGCCGCGGTGGGCCGCGCCGGGCGGCCCGTGTCGGCGCGCCCTCTACACCCGCTAAACGCGAAGGCCCGCGGCGAAGGGAATCAGGCGGCGCGATAAAAAATTTCGGGCGGCGGCGCGGGGCGGCGCGGCGGCCGCCTGCCGACTACTGCTTTTCGCCCCGCTGTGTTAAATCTATCCGCGCACAAACACTCAACCCCTTGCGCCAATCCGGAGGATTCGTAAACTTTTAATGAGCACCCAACCGAACAAGATCATCTACTCGATGGTCGGCGTCAGCCGCCACTACGACAAGCGCGCCGTCCTCAAAGACATCTACCTCTCTTACTTCTACGGCGCGAAGATCGGCGTCATCGGCCTCAACGGCTCCGGCAAGTCGAGCCTGCTGCGCATCATCGCGGGCGCGGACAAGGGCTTCACGGGCGAGACGGTGCTCTCGCCCGGCCACACGGTCGGCTATCTGGAGCAGGAGCCGCGGCTCGACGAGTCGAAGACCGTCCGCGAGGTGGTCGAGGAGGCCGTGGCCGAGACCGTCTCGCTCCTCAAAGAGTTCGACGAGATCAACGCGCGCTTCGGCGAGGAGATGGGCGACGACGAGATGAACCAACTCCTCGAACGTCAGGGCGCGGTGCAGGAGAAGCTCGACGCCTCGGACGCGTGGGACTTGGACTCGCGCCTCGAGATGGCGATGGACGCGCTACGCTGCCCGCCGGGCGACACGTCCGTCCGCGTCCTCTCCGGCGGCGAGCGGCGCCGCGTCGCGCTCTGCCGGCTGCTCCTGCAAAAGCCCGACATCCTTCTGCTCGACGAGCCGACGAACCACCTCGACGCCGAGTCGGTCGCGTGGCTCGAACAGCACCTCCGGCAGTACGCCGGCACCATCATCGCCGTCACGCACGACCGCTACTTCCTCGACAACGTGGCCGGCTGGATCCTCGAACTGGACCGCGGCGAGGGCATCCCGTGGAAGGGCAACTACTCCTCGTGGCTCGAACAGAAGCAGGAGCGCCTGCGGCGCGAGGAGAAGCAGGAGTCGGAGCGGCAGAGGACTCTGGAGCGCGAGCTGGAGTGGATTCGCATGGCCCCGCGCGCGCGGCAGGCCAAGTCCAAAGCGCGCATCAACTCCTACGAGGCGCTGCTCGGCCAGCAGACCGAGCAGCGCGCGCGCGAGCTCGAAATCTACATCCCGCCGGGGCCGCGCCTCGGCGCGGTGGTGATCGAGGCCGACGGCGTGTCGAAGGCTTACGGCGACCGCCTGCTCGTCGAGGGGATGACTTTCAGGCTCCCGCCGGGCGGCATCGTCGGCGTCATCGGCCCGAACGGCGCGGGCAAGACCACGCTCTTCCGCATGGTCACGGGGCAGGAGCAGCCCGACGCCGGGGCCATCCGCGTCGGCGAGACCGTGCAGCTCGGCTACGTCGACCAGAGCCGCACGCTCGACCCCGAGAAGACGATCTGGGAGGAAATCTCCGGCGGGCAGGACGCGCTCAGGCTCGGGCCGCGCGAGGTCAACTCGCGCGCCTACGTCGGCCGCTTCAACTTCTCCGGCTCCGACCAGCAGAAGAAGGTCGGGTCGCTCTCGGGCGGCGAGCGCAACCGCGTCCACCTCGCCAAGATGCTGAAGGAGGGCGCCAACGTGCTCCTGCTCGACGAGCCGACCAACGACCTCGACGTGAACACGATGCGCGCTCTCGAAGCCGCGCTGGAGAACTTCGCCGGCTGCGCCGTCGTCATCAGCCACGACCGCTGGTTCCTCGACCGCGTCGCCACGCACATCCTCGCCTTCGAGGGCGACAGTCGCGTCGTCTGGTTCGAGGGCAACTACTCCGACTACGAGGAGGACAAGCGTGCCCGGCTCGGCGACGCCGCCGCGCAGCCTCACCGCATCAAATACAGGCAACTGACGCGCGGCTGAAACGCGGGAGGGAGGGCGAGATGAAAGCGACATGGAAAGGGGCGGTGCTGGCCGAGAGCGACGACACGGTGGTGGTCGAAGGCAACCACTACTTCCCGGCCGACGCGATCAAGCGCGAGCACTTCCGCGAGAGCGCGACGCGCACGACCTGCCCGTGGAAGGGCGAGGCGAGTTATTACGACGTGGTCGTCGGCGGCGAGACGAACAAAGACGCCGCGTGGTACTACCCGCGCGCGAAGGACGCCGCCAAAGAGATCGAGGGGCGCGTCGCCTTCTGGCGCGGCGTCGAGGTCGAGTAAGCGTGAAGAGAAGTTGTCGGCCTTCAGTCGTCAGACATCAGTTTTTTTGTCCTTAACTGGCGACTGGCGACCGACGACTTCTATTGAGGATTCGGATGCCGCTGACGAGTCTCTTCAGACGCCGCCTTGCGCGCGGCGCTTTTGTTTTGGTGTTGTGCGTGTCGGCGCTCGTGCCGCCGCCGGCGGGCGCGCAGAGGCGT
>DATMVI010000329.1:0-6386 GCA_035563275.1 Pyrinomonadaceae bacterium | reverse complement strand
AGCATGGCCGTGCCGAACCAGCCGATCATCGCCGCGCCGATGGCCGAGGTGATGTGGTCGTAGCCGGGCGCCACGTCCGTCGTTAATGGCCCGAGCGTGTAGAACGGCGCCTCGTGGCAGACTTCGAGCTGACGGTCCATGTTCTCCTTGACGAGGTGCATGGGCACGTGGCCCGGCCCCTCGATCATCACCTGACAGTCCAACTCCCACGCGACCCTAGTCAGCTCGCCGAGCGTTTCGAGTTCGGCGAACTGCGCCTCGTCGTTGGCGTCGGCGATGGAGCCGGGCCGCAGCCCGTCGCCGAGCGAGAAGGACACGTCGTAGGCGCGCATGATCTCGCAGATGTCGCGGAAGCGCGTGTAAAGGAAACTCTCCTCGTGGCGCGCGAGGCACCACTTCGCCATGATCGAGCCGCCGCGCGAGACGATGCCGGTGGTGCGCCGCGCGGTCAGAGGGATGTGGGGCAGTCGGACGCCGGCGTGGATGGTGAAGTAGTCAACGCCCTGCTCGGCCTGCTCGACGAGCGTGTCGCGGAAGACCTCCCACGTCAGCTCCTCGGCCCTGCCCCCGACCTTCTCCAGCGCCTGATAAATCGGCACGGTGCCGACGGGCACGGGCGAGTTGCGCAGAATCCACTCGCGCGTGGTGTGGATGTTCTTGCCGGTGGACAAGTCCATGACGGTGTCGGCGCCCCAGCGCGTCGCCCAGCGCATCTTCTCGACCTCCTCTTCGATCGAGGAGGCGACGGCCGAGTTGCCGATGTTGGCGTTGACCTTGACGAGGAAGTTGCGGCCGATGACCATCGGCTCGGCCTCGGGGTGGTTGACGTTCGAAGGGATGATGGCGCGGCCGCGCGCGACCTCGTCGCGGACGAACTCGGGCGTGACGAAGCGCGGGATGGCCGCGCCGAAAGAGTCGCCGCGGTGCTGGTGCCGGAGCGAGCTGCGGTCGTCCGTCACCCGCGCCGCCGCCTCGCGCCCCATGTTCTCGCGGATGGCGACGAACTCCATCTCGGGCGTGACGACGCCGCGCCGCGCGTAGCGCATCTGCGTCACCGCGCGGCCCGGCTTGGCGCGCAGCGGCGCGCGCCTGAGGCCGGGGAAGGGTTCGAGCCGGCCGCGGTCTTTAAACTTCGCGAACTCGGCCGCGCCCTCCGTGAGGTAGCCGTCGTCCTGCGGCAGCACCTCGCGGGCCGGGTACTCCTCCACGTCGCCGCGCGCCAGAATCCACTCGCGGCGCAGGGGCGGCAACCCGTCGCGCACGTCGCAGCGCGCGTCGGGGTCGCCCCACGGCCCCGCGGTCTCGTAGACGCGGACGGGCTCGTTCGTCTCGACGCGGCCGTCGGGCAGTCGCGTCGGCGACTGTGAGACTTCGCGGAAGGGCACGCGCACGCCCGCCGCGCGGCCTTCGACGTAAACCCTCCGCGAGTTCGGCAGCCGCACGTCCGCGCTCAGCCGTTCGCCGTCCTGCTTCGTCTTGCTCATGTCGGTCTCGCTTTCCCCGGCGCGCCCCCTCCGAGGCCCGCCCGCAACGCAAAAGGCCGCCCCCGCGCCCGCGGGCACGGAGACGGCCTTCTGCCTAAACTCCCTTCGGCGGTACTAACCGCATCAGGTTCAAAGGGTCTCACCTCCCGGTGACTCTCAGCCGCGCGGCGCGCGGCTCCCCCGTACAGGACAAACTGGATTTCAAACAGGATTGCGCGGCGCGGCCGGCAGCCCATGACTCCGGTTCGGCGCTAGTTTACCCACGGGCGGTAAGATTGACAAATAAGTGAAAGGCAGGGCACATTCTCGGCAACAGCTTCCCTTAGAAGTCCCTCGTACCACACCAGACGGAAAGGACGGCAAAGCGATGGGCGCAAGAGAAAAGTATCAGTCGTTGATCGACATGGCCCACGACAGCGGGGCCAGCGAGGTGGAGGCGACCGAGGAGGGCGGCGTGTTGCGCGTCCGCGCCGTCGTGCCTTCGGGCGAGGCGCGGCAGAAGCTCTGGGCCGAGTACGAGCGGCTCGACCCCGGCCGGCAGTCGGGCGACCTCGCGCTCAAGGTGGAAGTCACCGGCGGCGACGGCGGCGGCGAGACCTACACCGTGCAGAGCGGCGACACCCTGAGCGCCATCGGCCAGCGCCTCGGCGTCGGCTGGAACGACATCTTCGAGGCCAACCGCGACCAGCTCAGCGACCCCGACAAAATCCAACCCGGCCAGACCCTCCGCATCCCGCGCGGGTAAAGAACGGAAGCGCGAGCGGCGCGGGTTACGTCAATAGTCTACCGTTGACGTAACCCGCGCCGCTCGCGCTTCCGTTACTTATTCGGCGAGCAGATCATCCACCGCCATCGTCCACCCCGGCACGGCCGGCTCGGCCTCGGCCACCTCGCCGCGCCGGTAGACCTTCGCCCGCTCCGGGTCGTCGGCCCGGTAGACGCGCACCACTTCCTCCCTGAGCACGTCCACGTCCCACACGACGAGCGTCCCGGCGGCGAAATAGTCCGCGCGCTTCTCGGCCAGCCGCCGCTCCATCTTCGGCCCGTAGTCGCCACTGCTGCGGACTTCGGCGGCGAAGACCGGCGCGCCCTCCATGAACTTCCCGCCCGTCGGCGGCCCCGTGTAAAAGGCCGCGTCCGGACTGAACGAGCGGCGGTGCGGAAGGTTGACGACGAAGGCGGCGTTATCCGGTATCGCGTAGCCACTCTTCGCGCGCCGCTCGTACTCGCGCAGGCTGACGAAAATCTCGCCGCCGACGCGCGCAGGCGCGCATCCTGTCGGGGGCATGCGGACGATCTCCCCGTTGACGATTTCGGCCTTGCCGTCAACTCGGTACAGGTCTTCGATGGTGGCTTCTGTTTTGGTGCTCATAAAACCATCCCGTCGCGCCGGCGTTCGCGCCGCTCAGCCGCCGATGAGGCTCATGGTGCGGGCGGGCTGCTCGAACCGGGTGTCGTTGATGTGGTGGCGGGCTTCCTTGCGCAGGACGACGGCGCGGACGTAGTCGGCCACCTCGGCGTGCGCCCCGGTCGAGCGCAGCACGTCGCGCAGGGAGTGCTCGACCTTCGAGAAGAGGCACGTCCTGATCTGGCCGTCGGCCGTCAGGCGGACGCGCGAGCACGCGCCGCAGAAAGGCTCTGTGACGGGCGCGATGATGCCCACTTCGCCGGGCGCGCCGTCGGCGAAGCGGTAGCGCGCGGAGGTGTCTGAGCCGCGCGGGCCCGGCACGGCCGAGAGCGGGAAGCGCTCCTCGATGCGGCGGCGAATCTCCCTGCCCGAGACGACCTGCTCGCGCGACCAGCCGTGGCCCGAATCCAACGGCATGTACTCGATGAAGCGCACGACGGCGCCGTGCTCGCGCGCGAAGGCGGCCATGTCGGCCACCTCCTCTTCGTTGTGGCCGCGGACGATGACCGAGTTGATCTTGACGGGCGTGAGGCCCACGCGCTGCGCGGCGCGCACGCCTTCGAGCACGCGGCCGAGCATGTCCACGCCCGTCATACGCTCGAAGGAGTCGCGCCGCAGGCTGTCGAGGCTGATGGTGACGCGGTCGAGGCCGGCGGCCCTCAAGCCCGCGGCGCGCTCGGCGAGGTTGAAGCCGTTGGTCGTCAGCGCCAAGTCGCGCAGGCCGGGGACGCGCGCCAGCTTCGAGACCAGCGTCTCGATGTCGCGCCTCAGCATCGGCTCGCCGCCCGTCAGCCTCACCTTCTCGACGCCGAGCGAGACGAAGACTTCCACGGCCCGCACGATCTCCTCGTAAGTGAGCATCTGCTCCTTCGGGGCCGAGGGCGGCTCGCCGTGCGGCAGGCAGTAGAAGCAGCGGAAGTTACACCTGTCCGTCACCGACACCCGCAGGTCTCGGATGGCGCGGCCGTAAGAATCTTTGAGCACGTCAGTCGTCACCAAGAGAAAACTCACCACAGATACGCGGAGGCGCGGCTAAGACGAGGGGCGGAGTTTAAGAATCGAACGCCACCGTGTCTCCGTGGTTAATCTGCCTCCTCACAAAATTCCACGCCTCAATCATACGACGCGCGGGCCGGCGCTCAAAGTCGCCGAACCCGCACCGGAGGGGCGGCCGGAGCCTTTAATCTTCCGCCGCTTCCCGCGCGAGGGCGCGGGCGTTGCGCTGGAGGCCGTGGAGCTTGGCGCGTTTGACGGGGCTGCGGCGGAAGCGCGTGACGTAGGTGTCGTGGGTGAGCGAGAGGATGTCGGCGAGGGGGGCGTTGACGGAGCCGGGGCGCGGCTCGAAGCGGGGCTCGTCGGTGGGTTGCTCGAAGCGGTTCCACGGGCACACGTCCTGACAGATGTCGCAGCCGTAGAGCCAGCCGTCGAGGTGGCCGGAGACTTCGGCGGGGAGTTCGGGCGCGCGCAGCTCGATGGTCGCGTAGGAGATGCAGCGGTTCGAGTCTACGACGTAAGGCTCGACGATCGCGCCCGTGGGGCAGGCTTCGAGGCAGAGCGTGCAGGAGCCGCAGTGGTCTTCCTCGCGCGCCGCGTCCGGCTCAAGCTCGACGTTTAAGACCAGCTCGCCGAGGAAGACCCACGAGCCGAGGTCGCGCGTGATGAGGTTCGTGTGCTTGCCGATCCACCCCAGCCCCGCGCGCGCGGCCCAAGCCTTGTCCATCGCCGGCTGCGCGTCGACGCAGACGCGCCCCTCGGCCCCCGGCACCCGCTCGCGCACCCACGCGAGCAGCGCGCGCAGCCTCTCCGTCAGCACGTCGTGGTAGTCGTCGCCCCACGCGTAGCGCGAGATTTTGCCCGAGGCGGGGTCTCGCGCGTGCTCGTGCCGCGTGTAGTAGTTGAGCGCGACGACGACGACCGAGCGCGCGCCCGCGAGCAGTTCGCGCGGGTCTGCGCGCCGCGCGGGGTCGCGCTCCATCCAGCGCATCTCGCCGTGGTAGCCGCGCCGCAGCCACTCTTCGAGCCGGGCGCGCTCGTCAACCAGCGGTTCGGCGCGCGCCACGCCGACCTTGTGGAAGCCCAGCTCGCGCGCCCGCCGCCTGACCTCGGCGGCGAGCGCCGGGGGCGTGTCGGTTTCCTGTAAAGCTCCGGCCGTCATCGTGGCGAAAAGTATAACAGAGCGGCCGGCGCGCGAGGCGCGCCCCCTCCCGGTTGCGCGCCTCGTGCGGGCGCGCTAAGCTGAGGGGCAGTCTCAATCCTTACGGGGGAGTTCCGAATCTTGATGTTGCCGGGAGACGTGTTGGATAAGGACGAGCCGGTCGAGCGCAAGGCCGGGCGGCTGCTCTTCGTCGGCCTCTCGGTGGCGCGGCTCGACCGCCACCTGCGCGAGTTTTTGCGCGAGGTGCGGCCCGGCGGCGTCATCCTCTTCGGCCGCAACATCGAGTCGGCCGCGCAGGTCACGCACCTCAACGCGCAGATCCGCGACGCCGCCGGCCCCGGCACGCTCGTCGGCATCGATCAGGAGGGCGGCCTCGTCGACCGCTTCCGCCACATCATGGAGCCGGCCCCCTCGGCGAAGGCCGTGCGCAACGCGGCCCACGCCGACCTCGCCCGGCAGTTCGGCCACCTCACGGCGCGCACCCTCCGCCTGCTCGGCTTCAACATCAACTTCGCGCCCGTCCTCGACCTCTCCGGCGACAACGAGGACAACGGCCTGCGCGCCCGCACCTTCGGCGTCAAGCCCGAGCTGGTCTCGCTCCTCGGCGGCGCCTACCTCGACGGCTTGCAGGACGGCCGTGTCATCGGCTGCGGCAAGCACTTCCCCGGGCTCGGCGGCTCGAAGGTCGATTCGCACCGGCGGCTCCCCGTCATACAGCACACGTGGGAGGAGATTTTCCAGCGCGACCTCGTGCCCTTCATGGATTTGATGTTCCACCGGCCGGGCCAGCGCCTGCGGTCGGTGATGGTCAGCCACGCCGCCTTCCCGGACGTGTCCGAATTCCTCCAGTCGTGGTTCCGCCGCTCGGGCGACCTGCCGACGATGGATGGGTTGCACCAATACCCGGCGACCATCAGCGGCAACGTCGTGATGCGGCTGCTGCGGCAGATTTTGAAGTTCGACGGCCTCGTCATCACCGACGACATGGAGATGGGCGCGGTCGTCCAGACGCTCTCGGTGGCCGAGGCCAGCCTGCGCGCCGTCGAGGCCGGCTCCGACATGGTCTTGATCTGCGAGAGCGAGGCCAACGTGCTCGCGGCGCGCGACCTGCTCGTCGAGGCGGTGAAGGAGGAGCGCCTGAGCGTGCGCGCGCTGAACGCCGTGGCCCGCCGGATGAAGCGCGCGCTGGAGCTGGCGGGCGAGCCGGAGCAGTTCGACGAGGACGAGTTCAACGCCGTCTCGCTCCAGATGGCCGTGCTCAAGCGCGCGCTGAAGGCGGCCGAGGAGGCCGGCGAGTACGCGCCGGTCTACGGCACGGAGGAGGGCGGCGCGCGCCGGT
>DATMVI010000328.1:0-4425 GCA_035563275.1 Pyrinomonadaceae bacterium | reverse complement strand
CGCCGGAGGTCGGCGCGCGTGACGACGATGCCGCTGCGCGCGGGCGCGAGGAGCGAGCGCAGAAACTCTTCGGCCCCCTGCCCCCCCGGCTCGCCCAACCCCTGAGCCGCGCGCAGGTGGAGCGGCAGCGCCTCGGGCGCGGGGCCGCGCGCGCGCGCCTCCGCCGTCAAGGCCGCGTCCAGCAGCGCGCCCCAGCGGCGGTAGAAGGGCGGCGCGACCTCCGCGAGCTTGTCGAGGTACGCGGGCAGCCAGCACAAAAGGTGCTCCCACAAAAACGCCCGCCGCGCCGCGCCCCAGCCCTCGCCCTCGCCCTCTTCCAATTCGGCCAGCCGCGCGTAGGCGGCGAGCATCACGGCGAGGTGGTCGGCCTCGGCCGGCGGCTCCGAACCGAGCGCGGCGAGGAAGCCGGCGACGCGGTCGCGCGCCTCGCCGCCCACCATCCCCTCCGCGCCGAGGTAGACGGAGGCGAAAGGGTAGAGCTGGAAGACGAACAACTCCGTGTGCTCCTCCGCGCCCGGCACCTCGCCTAACCCGAGCGCCCCCGCCACGCGCGCCAACCCCCCCCCGCCCGAAGGCGGCTCGGCCAGTGCCGCGAGTGCCCGAAAGAGTTCCATGGAAGACAAGCGCAAAGGCAAGCGCAGAAGTCAGAATGCAGAGCGCAGAATTAGGGAGAGGTTTTCATTCTGCGCTCTGCATTCTGACTTCTGCGCTTCTTTTCAGTCCCCGGCGACCGGCTCGCGCTCGGGTTCGTCGGGCAGGCGGTAGAAGTCGCGGGCGGGCTTCAGGGGGCGGAGCAGCCAGTAGGGGCGGCGCGTGCGGTCGGGCGAGTGCCGGTCGGCGGGGCGCGTGAACTGGAGCCACGCGCGGTAGACCTCGCGCGACTTCGCGGTGTCGGCGGAGATGTCGCCGTAGGCGTCGCCCGGCTCGGCCCTGCGGACGCGCACCGCCTGATGCCAGCAGTGCATCCCCGAAACCGGGTCGGGGTGGACGGGGAAGGTCAGGTTCTGATGCACGCCCACGTCGGCCCACCAGACGCGCGAGGTGTCGGGGTCGGAAGACTCGTAGGGGCCGACGCCGCGCTCGCGCCGCAGGGCCCACGCCGTGCCCTCGCGGCCGAGCGAGACGGTCGCCATCATCTGCCGCTCGCCCTCCTCCTTCAGCTTCCAGCGCCCCATGTGGTGGCTGCACGCGACGACGCCGGGGCGGATGCCCTCGGTCACCCACGCGCGCACGACGAAGTGGCCGGTCTCGGTCTCGACGCGGACGAGGTCGCCCGTCCTCACCTTCAGCTCGGCCGCGTGCGAGGGGTGCATCCAGAGCGGGTTGGTGTGGGCGATTTCGTTCAGCCACTTCGCGTTCGCGCTGCGCGTGTGAATCTGCACGGGCAGGCGGAAGGTCGAGATGAGCACGCTCTGGTCGGGGTTGAGGCGGTCGGGGTGGACGTGGCTGCGGACGTAGGCCGGCAGCGCCCACTCGTGCCAGCCCCAGTCGGAGAGCGTGCGCGAGTAGAACTCCAGCCGCCCGCTCGGCGTCGGGAAGCCGCGGCGGACGCTGCCGTCCACCACCACGCCGACGAGGCGGCGCCCTTCGGCGTCGGCGTCGGGCGTCGGCACGGGGACGATGTTGGTCGAGGCCGGCTTCGCCGAGCGCGTGTAGACGCGGCCGAAGCGATCCACGCGCGCGTCCTCCAACTCCGCCTCGCCCACCTCCTCCTCGTAGACCGCGCCGACGCGCTTCTTCACCTCGAAGGCGCCGTAGCGCCGCATGAAGGCGAGCGGCGTCAGGCCCTCGGCGGCCGCGCGCTCGGGCAGGCCCGGCACCGAGTGCTCGAAGATGTAGCCGTAGTATTCGTCCACGCTCAGGCGCTCACCCGGGCGCCGCTGCGACTCGGCGAACCTGCGAATCCCCAGACTACCGTCGGGGTCGATGCGCCAAGTGAGTTCGAGCCAGAACTCGTTCTCCTCCCAGACCTCGCCGGGGTTGACCTCGCGCGTGTCGCCGACCTCGCGCCCCTCGCGCTCGCGGGCCGCGCGCAGGACGGGCTGGCGGAAGCCGACCCACTGCGCGTCGTGCGTCTCGTAGGAGTGCAGGTCGTGGCGCTCGCTGCCCAGACCCATCGGCAGCACGTAGTCGGCGAAGTAGGCCGTCTCGCTCCAGACCGGCGTGAGCGCGGCGTGGCAGCCGACGAGCGACTCGTCGGTCAGGACTTCGACCCACGAGAAGCCGTCGGGGTTCGTCCAGACCGGGTTGTAGACGCGCGTGAAGTAGGTGTCGATCCGCCCGCGGCCTTCCTTCAAAAAGTGCGGCAGCAGAAACGACAGCTCGTTCATCGCCAGCGGGTACTCGCGCGGCCACGTCAGCTCGTTCCAGCGCGGCGGGTGCGGCGGCGTGTACATGGGCTTCGGGACGAACTTGTTCCACGCGTTCGGGAAGACGCCGCCGGGGGTGGCGACCGCGCCCGTCAGCGCGTTCAAAAGGAAGAGCGTGCGCGCCACCTGCCAGCCGCCGCTGTTGCCCGAAGAGGCCGAGCGCCAGTTGTGGCTCGAAAGGCGCGTGCCGGCGGTCGCCACCAGCCGCGCGACCTCTTCGATCAGCTTCGCCTCGACGCCCGACTCCTTCGCCGCGAACTCGAAGGTGAACTCACGGTAGAGCCCCTTGAGCGCCGCCTCGAAGCTCTCGAAGCTCGTCTCCAGCTCCGGGTGCTCGACCGCCATGTACTCCTCCCAGTTCCACCAGCGGCGGACGAACTCGCGGTCGTAGAGCCCGCCCTGAATCAGGTGGTTGGCGACGGCGAGCAGGATGGCCGCCTCGGAGCCGGGGTAGGGCGAGAGCCAGAGGTCGGCGTGCGTCGCCGTGTGCGACAGGCGCGTGTCGAAGACGACGAGCTTCGCGCCGCCGGCCTTCGCGTCGATGACGCGCTGCGCGTGCGGGTTGAAGTAGTGGCCGGACTCGAGGTGCGCGCTGATGAGGAGGATGACTTTGGCGTTGGCGTGGTCGGGGCTGGGGCGGTCGAGGCCCATCCAGAACTGGTAGCCGGCGCGCGAAGAAGAGGAGCAGATGTTGGTGTGCGAGTTGTGCCCGTCCACGCCCCACGCCGCGAGGATGCGCTCGGTGAAACCGTCCTCGCCGGGGCGGCCGACGTGGTACATCACCTCGTTGTGCCGGCTCTCGACGATCGCCCGGCGGATGCGCGCGGCCAGATCGTCCAGCACCTCGTCCCAACTGACCTGCGTCCACCTACCCTCGCCGCGCTTGCCGGCGCGCTTGAGGGGGAAGAGGATGCGGTCGGGGTCTGTGATCTGGTTGATGGTGGCGGGGCCTTTGGCGCAGTTGCGCCCCCGGGAGCCGGGGTGCTCCGGGTTGCCCTCGAACTTCTGCACCCGCCCCGTCTCCCTGTCCACGTAGGCCAGAAGCCCGCACGCCGACTCGCAGTTGAAGCAGGTCGTCGGCACCAGACGGTAGCGACGCTCCTTCCTTTCGGGCCACGCCCGCGAGTCCAACTCCACCCAGTCGTCCCATCGCTCCTTCGGCGGGAACGCCGCCAGATGAACGCGGCTCGCGCCCGGGTAAAAAGTCTCGCCGCGCGCCTCCGTCTCCCTCCGCGCCGCGCTCACGCGCTCGTTCAAATCTTTGAGGTTCATGTGACTACTTGCTGACTTCGAGTGAGCTTAACATCTCGTCGACGAGCCGAAGGCTCGGCGTGAAGTCGTCGGGGCGCAGCCCCCCCAGACGCCGCTTCACGCGCGCGACGTAGTTTCGGTATCGCCGTAACTTCGCGGCGCGGCCGGGGCCGTCGAAGCTGGCGGGCAGGGAGTAGCCTTCGTGCGCGGCCGCGTCGCGCGCCGGGGGCAGGGAGGGGGCGGCGACGGGCAGCGAGGCGTAGACGTAGTGGCGGCCGTCGTCGGTGAGGCCGCGGAATTCGTAGGTGAGCTGCCCGTTGTTGACGAGTCCCTCGTCCTGCTGGGACTGCGTGAGGTAGGCGACGCCGGAGCCGTGACGGAAGCGGAGGTATTTCAGGCGCGCGCGGAAGGCGTCGTGGGCGTCGGGGAAGGGGACGGTCGGGATGGCGCCCGCGGGGGCGGGCGAACGCCGCCGCAGGAAGCGCGCGAGGTCGCGCGTCGTCCGCCCGACCTGCGCCTCCACGTCCTTCGAGACGGAGGCCGCGCGGCGGAAATCCTCGACCGAGGAGACGTGGATTTCGGGGCGCGCGTGCGGCGGGCGCGACGCCGGGTAGGCGGCCGAGAGGTCGAAGACGACGCGCTCGGGCCAGAACCAGTCGGGCTTGTCCGTCGGCGAGTCGAGCGGCGAGGCGGGCGCGAGCGCGGCCGTCACCTCGGCGGCGAGCGCCGTGTCGTAGGTTAGCCGGACGCCGCCGAGGCTCGCCGTCCGCTTCGCGCCGGCCCCGCCCGCGGCGGCCGGGCCTTC
>DATMVI010000327.1:0-3218 GCA_035563275.1 Pyrinomonadaceae bacterium | reverse complement strand
CCGTCGGCACGACCGTGGTGCGCGCACTCGAAGACGCGGCCGCGGGCGGCGGGCTGGTGCGGCCGGGCGAGGGGCTTGCGACCGGGCGCATCGGCGCGGGGACGCGGCTGCGCGTCGTCGACGCCATCCTCTCCGGCACGCACGAGCCGGGCACGAGCCACTACGAGCTGCTGCGCGCCTTCCTCGACGACGCGACGCTGCGCCGGACGAGCGCCGAGCTTGACGCGCGCGGCTACCTGACGCACGAGTTCGGCGACTCGGTGCTCATAGAGAGGGCGACGGAGCTGGCCGCGTGAAGGGTCGTTAACCTCGTGAGGGCGATTCGGCGTCGGGCGTGGCGATAGTTTATTTCAACACGGAGGGCGCGGAGGGCACACGGGGGGCACGGAGAAGGCGATTGCTTTCTCCGTGCCCCCCGTGTGCCCTCCGCGCCTTTCCTGTTAGACCGGCGTCGCCCGACACCGAACTGCTTTACGCTTTAATTGGTCGGCGCGTCGGGCGCGGGGGAGATTTTCAATGACGCGAGCGTCGCGCCCGCGCGGCCGGCCAACAGCGAGCGGCAGAGCGTGAGGTTCGAGGCCGCCTCGTCGTAGGCGCCGCCGGTCTGCCGCAGCGACAACTCGAACTCGCGTTCGGCCTCGGCGAGCCGGCCCGAGAGCGCCAGCATCACGCCGAGGTTGTTGTGGCTCGCCGGGAACGGGCGGCGCGTACGTTTGATGGCCTGCCGGAACAGCGCGGCCGCGCCGGCGTGGTCGCCCGCGCGCGCCGCGAACATCCCGAGCTTGTAGTGCGGCGTCGCATACTCGCCGTCCCAACCCTCCGCCGCGGCCCGGTACGCCTCCTCCGCCTCCTTCGGCCGCCCCGCGGCTTCGAGCGCGACGCCGAGCGCGTAAGAGGCTTTCGGGTAGCGGCCGCGGCGCGCCGCGACGGCCCGGCGGTACATGTCAGCCGCCTCAGCGGTGCGCCACAGCTCGTAGTAGCAGACGCCTATGTTGTAGAGGGCCTGCGCGTAAGCCTCACCCGCCCCGTCGGGGACGCGGCGGTACTCCGCGACGGCCCGCTCGTACTCGCCCCGCGCGTACCTCTCGTTGCCGCGCCGGATGTGGTCGCGCGCGCGCGCGTCCTCAAGGGCCGTCTGGCCGGTCACCACGCAGGCCGCGAAAGAGACGAACAACAGCGCCGACAGCAAACTCTTCGCACTCATCAATCTGCCCTCCTTCGTCCGCTTCGGACTTTTAAAGTGGGCGCGATGATAAGCGCGGCCGGCGCCGGAAATCTTTCCCGTTATTGCCGCTCGTTGACTAATCTTGCTACTGGTTCGGCGGGCGGCAGGCGGCCCGCGCGGGCGGCGTGCGCGAGGCGGTAGGAGTGGGGCGTCGTGCCCGTGAGCCTGCGGAAGAGGCGCGTGAAGTGGCTCTGGTGGCTGAAGCCGGAGCGCAGGCCGACCTCGGCGAGCGGCAGGTCGCCCGCGGCCAGCAGCGCCTTGGCGCGCTCGACGCGGAACCTGATGAGGTGCTGGTGCGGCGTCGTCCCCGTCGCCCGCTTGAACTCGCGCGCGAAGTGGAAGGTGCTCGTCCCGGCCACGCCCGCCAACTCCGACAGACTCAGGTCGCGCTCGTAGTTGTCGCCGACGAAGTCGAGCACGCGGCGCAGGCGCGCGCCCGACAGGCCGCCCGCGAAGCGGCGCTCGGCGACGCCGGCCGCCGCGTAGTGGCGCAGGAGGTGGACGGCGAGGATGTTCGCCAGAGACTCCGCGTAGAGCCGCCCGCCGGGCGCTCCCGACTCAAGCTCGGCCAGAAGCGCCAGCCCGACGCGGCTCACCACGGGGTCGCTCTGCGAACTCTTCTCGATGACTTCGACGCCGCCGGGCGCGTCGGCCTCGGCGGCGGCGCGCGCGACGACCGCGGGGTCGAGGTAGATGGCGAGGCATTCGGTGTCGCCGCCGAGCCGCGTCGAGAAGGGCTGCCCCGAGGGGATCACGCACACGCCGCCCCGCAGCGGCGCGCACGCGCGGAACCCGCTCGCCGTGCGAAGCTCGCCCTGGCACCTGCTCAGAGAGACGAGGACGAGGTGTTCGGGGTGGTGGTGCTCGGGCAACTCGCCGGCGCGGAAGCGGTAGTGTTCGAGCCGCACCGCGCCCCACGCGGCGCGCCTGCGCAGCACGACGGGCGACGAAAGGTGAAGCTGCGGCGTGTTCATTTCCGGGCCTTGCCTTTGCGGGGCCGCGCCCGCCCGAGGGCCGGCAGAAGACGCGCCCCGCCCGCGGTCGCGTAAAGGCGGAGGCGTTCGAGCATGGCGGCGCGCGCGTGCGTGAAAGCCTGCTTGTCGCCGTAGAGCTGGAAGGCCCAGTTGGCCCCCATGCCGAGCGCGTTGAGTTCGAAGGCGAGCTGCGCCGGGTCTGCCGCCGCGTCGAACTGCCCGGCCTCCTGCGCCTCCGCGACGGCGCGCCGCAGCCCCGCCATCCACTCCCGCATGATCTCGGCGACGCGGTCGCGGACGGGGCCGGGGCGGCCGTCGAACTCGGCCGCGGCCGCCGAGAAGAAGCAGCCGCCGCGGAAGACTTCGCCCTCGACGTAGGCGAGCCAAACGTCGCACAGCCTCCAGAGCCGCGCCAGCCCGCGCTCGGCCTCGAAGGCGGGCCGCGCGACCTCGCGGATGAAGACCTCGCGCGCCGCCTCGACCGTCGCCAGTTGCAGCTCCTCCTTCGACCCGAAGTGCGCGAACAGCCCCGACTTGCTCATCGAGAGCGCCGCGGCGAGCCGCCCGATGGTCAGCCCTTCGAGGCCCTCGGCGGAGGCGAGGTCGACGGCCACTTCGAGGATGGCCTGCCGGGTGCGCGCGCCCTGCTCGGCGCGGGCCTGCGCGGCGGGCCTCGCCGGTCGCGATTTCAGTTGTGTCTGTTCGCTGGTCATTTCGACGGCGGGTAATATAGCACGACCGTTCGTTTTAGAATAGAAAAATTTTCGCCGCCGTGCTTCGGCGCCGGGGCGGGGGAGGCGCGGGCGGGGAGGAGCTTGTTCGGGGTTGCCGCGAAAGTTATAATCCGCCAACCTCCGCGGCCTGAAGACGCGGGACGCGTCTTCGCCTTTTCTTCTGAGCCGGAAGTCTATAAACGATGAGACACGCCAGTTCCGCCTCGCCCCCGGCAGGGGCGTCACTCCGCGCCGCGCGCGGGCCGAAGGGCGAAGGCGCGGGGACGCTTCGGGGCTTGGGCGGCG
>DATMVI010000326.1:0-6089 GCA_035563275.1 Pyrinomonadaceae bacterium | reverse complement strand
GGTCGGCGACGAAGCACATCGTCCGCGAGGCGGGCCTCGTGCGCGGCACGCGCACGCTGCTGCGTGTCAACCAGAAGGACGGGTTCGACTGCCCCGGCTGCGCGTGGCCCGACCCCGACGGCGAGCGCGCCCACGCCGAGTTCTGCGAGAACGGCGCGAAGGCCGTCGCCGAGGAGGCGACCACCAAACGCGTCACGCCCGACTTCTTCCGCGAGTGGAGCGTCGCCGACCTCTCCCTGAAGTCCGACTACTGGCTCGGCAAGCAGGGCCGTCTGACGCACCCGATGATCCTGCGCCGCGGCGCGACGCACTACGAGCCGGTCGGCTGGGACGAGGCTTTCAAAGTAGTCGCCGCCGAGTTGAACGCGCTCGGCTCGCCGGACGAGGCCGCCTTCTACACCTCCGGCCGCACCTCGAACGAGGCCGCCTTCCTCTACCAACTCTTCGTCCGCCAGTTCGGCACCAACAACCTGCCCGACTGCTCGAACATGTGCCACGAGTCTTCGGGCCGCGGCCTGACCGAGACCATCGGCGTCGGCAAAGGCACGGTGACCCTCCGAGACTTCCAACTGGCCGACGCCGTCTTCATCATCGGCCAGAACCCCGGCACGAACCACCCGCGCATGCTCTCGACCTTGCGCGAGGCGAAGCGGCGCGGCTGCCGGGTCGTCCACGTCAACCCGCTCCCCGAAGCCGGCCTCGGGCGCTTCCGCCACCCGCAACACCCGCTCGACTTGGTCGGCGGCGGCACAGACCTCACAGACCTCTTCCTGCAAGTCCGCGTCAACGGCGACGTGGCCCTCCTCAAAGGCATTATGAAGGAGGTGCTGGAGGAGGAAGACCGCAGGCCGGGCGAAGTGCTCGACTGGAATTTCATCAGAGAGAAGTCGGCCGGCTTCGACGAGTTCGCGCGCGCGCTGCGCGGGGCGAATTGGGATGAGCTGGTCGAGGAGAGCGGCGTCGGCCGCGACGGGATGCGCGCGGCCGCCGACATCTTCATCAAGTCCGAGCGCACCATCGTCTGCTGGGCGATGGGGCTGACGCAGCACAAGAACGCGGTCGCCAACATTCAGGAGATCGTCAACCTGCTCCTGCTGCGCGGGCAGATCGGCAAGCCCGGCGCGGGCGCGTGCCCCGTGCGCGGCCACTCGAACGTGCAGGGCGACCGCACGATGGGCATCTGGGAGCGCCCGGCGGACTCCTTCCTCGACGCGCTCGCGCGCGAGTTCAACTTCGAGCCGCCGCGCCGCCACGGCCTCGACACCGTCGAGACCATCAAGGCCATGCGCGACGGCCGCGTCAAAGTCTTCTTCGCGGTGGGCGGCAACTTCCTCTCGGCCACGCCCGACACCGAGTTTACGGCCGCGGCCCTGCGGCGCTGCCGCCTCACCGCGCAGGTCTCGACCAAGCTCAACCGCGCGCACCTCGTCACCGGCGAGCAGGCTTTAATCCTGCCCTGCCTCGGCCGCACCGAGACGGACGCGCAAAAGTCCGGCGAGCAGTTCGTCAGCGTCGAGAATTCGATGGGCGTGGTTCACTCTTCGCGCGGGAGCCTGCCGCCCGCGTCCGAACACCTCCTGAGCGAGCCGGCCGTCGTCACGCGGCTCGCCCGGGCGACGCTCGGCGGGCGCGGCGGAGTCCGCTGGGAGTGGCTCGTCGAGGACTACGACCGCGTGCGCGAGCTGATCGCGCGCACCATCCCCGGCTTCGAGGACTACAACCGGCGCGTGCGCCGGCCCGGCGGTTTCTACCTGCCGAACGCGGCGCGCGAGGGCGTCTTCCAGACCTCGACCGGCAAGGCCAACTTCACCGTCCACGACCTGCCGCGCCTCCGTCTGGAGCCGGGCCAACTCCTGATGATGACCGTCCGCAGCCACGACCAATTCAACACGACCATCTACGGCCTCGACGACCGCTACCGCGGTGTCCGCAACGAGCGCCGCGTCGTCTTCCTCAACCCCGAGGACGCGGCCGAGCAGGGACTCTCCGCGGGGCAGGTCGTCGACCTCGTCAGCCACTTCGAGGGCGAGACCCGCCGCGCGCGCCGCTTCCTCGTCGTCCCCTACCCGATCCCGCGCCGCTGCGCCGCCACCTACTTCCCGGAGGCCAACGCCCTCGTCCCCGTCCGCAGCGTCGCCGACAAGAGCAACACCCCCGCCTCTAAGTCAGTCGTCATCACCGTCCACCCCTCCGACGCGCCGCTGAAGTTCGACTACGACAACGAAGCTTAAAAGCCGTCTCACGGCTTCACCGTGCTTCGTACACCGTCACGTTCTTATTGCCTTTGGCGAGGGCCGCGCCGAGGCCGAGGCCGACGGCCGCGCCGAGGGCGGTGAAGGCCGGGACGGTCGCGCCCATCATGTCGTCGCGGAAGGGGAAGTAGAGGACGCTGCCGGTGGCGAAGCCGGCCCCGCCGCCGACGGCCGCGCCGAAGAGCGCGCCCTTCAAACGCGACTTGCCGCGGTTGAGCTGGACGAGGCGGACGTTGTCGCGCGCGAAGGACATGTCCGTCTCGTCGTGGCGGACGACGAGGAGGAGGTCTGAGGCGCTGACGAAGCGGCCCGCGATGCGCTCGCCGTCCCGCGTCCGCACCACCAGCTTCTCGCCGGGCGCGAGCGCCTGCACGGCCGACCAGCCGTCGCCGGCCGGGGCGGTTCGCGGCTGCTGGGCCGCCGCGCCGAGCGCCGGCGCGAGGACGAGGACGAGGGCGAGGGCCGAAGCGTAGAGTCGTTTGTTCATGTTCGCACCTTCCGGTTGAGTGTCGGTCTTGAGAGTCCGGGCGGCGACGGGTGCAAGGCGCGTTCCGCTCGCGGCGCGGCCCTGTTAGACAGGGCGCGGGCCGTGCGGCTAAGATGCGGCGCAGTAAAGTCCTGACAGTCGTGCGGAGATGTTTGCGAGGCGGCGGGGGCCGCCGGCGCGAAAAAGGGAGGCGAGAGAGACGGTGGCTCTGATCGGCGCGAACGAGTTGAAGCGGAGGGTGATGATCGAAGTGGACGGCGAGCCGTACGCGGTCGTGGACGTGACGTTCGCGGCGCCCTCGGCGGGCGGGGCGACGACGATGGTGCGGACGCGTCTGCGCCACCAGCTCTCGGGGGTGGTCTTGGAGAAGAGTTTCCGCTCGGGCGAGAAGTTCTCCGAGCCGGACGTGGCGCTCGCGGCGGCCTCGTTCCTCTACGCCGACGCCGACGGCTTCCACTTCATGGACGAAGAGACCTTCGAGCAGTTCACGCTCCCCGCCGGGCAGGTGGGCGAGGAGCGCGGCTACCTGAAGGAGAACCTGCAACTGCAAATCCTCAAGTACAACGGCGAGGCCGTGGCGATGCAGCTCCCGCAGTTCGTCGAGCTCGCGGTGGCCGAGACCGAGCCGGGCGTCGGCGGCGACCGCGTCTCGGGCCGCGACCTCAAGCCGGCGCGGCTGGAGACCGGCCTCGAAGTCCGCGTCCCGCTCTTCATCAAGGAGGGCGAGCGCGTCCGCGTCAACACGCAGACGGGCGAAGTCGCCGGCCGGGCGTAAGGACGACGGTCGGAAGCCCGGCCGCGAGGGGGCGCCGCGGGTCTCACTACGCGGTCGTTAAGTGAGACCCGCGGCGCCCCCTTCGCGGCCGGACTCCCGCCCCGAGCGCCGAATTCTAAACTCGAAACTTTTTCCGCGAGCTTGTATACTCTGGCGAAAATCCCAGCGACAGGAGTTGAAGGCGAATGAAGCTCAGGATTCTTTCGGCGTGCGCCGTCGCGGCGTGCGCGTGCGCTCTGGCGTGGGGCGCGGCGGCGCAGGAGGCGAAGCAGGCCGAGCCGAAGGTGTCAGGCGGCGAGCGCAGCGCCGCCGACAAGATCAACAAGGCGCAGGGGGCCGAGGCCAAGATCCAGGCCGCCGCCGAGTTCCTCAAGAAGTACCCGCAGAGCCCGCTGCGGCCGCAGGTCGCCGAGGCCATCGCCTCCGAGGTCTCGGCCACCACAGACCCGCAGCTCAAGGCGTCGCTCGCCGAGACCTACCTCTCGCTCTTCAACGCGCCGGGCGAGGCCGAGCGCGTCGGCTTCCACCTGATGGACGCCTACATCATGGGCGAGCGCGCCGAGGACGCCTTCCGCGCCGGCGCGGCGTGGCTCCAGAAGAACCCCGACGACGTGGAGACGCAGCGGCGGCTGACGACGACGGCGCTCAACGCCTCGATCCGCGGCAACAACGCCTTCCTCGCGCAGGGGCAGCAGTACGGCGCGAAGGCGCTGGAGCTGATCGAGGCCGACAAGCGGCCCGCCGGCGTCGAAGACGCGCAGTGGGCGAAGGCCAAGTCCGAGTGGGTTCCGGAGTTGCACCGCGAGGTCGGCATCATCGCCTTCCGCGCCGGCGACCGCGCCGCGGCCCGCCGGCACCTCGCCCGCGCCGTCGAACTCAAGCACCCCGACCCGGCCGTCTACCTCATCCTCGGCGAGATGGCCAACGAGGAGTACAACAACCTCGCCAAGCAGTACCAAGTGACGCCGGCCGGGGCCGAGAAGACGGCCATGCTGCCGAAGGTCGAGGCCAGCCTCGATCAGGTCATCGAAGCCTTCGCCCGGATCGTCGCCGTCACCGCCGGCAACGCGCAGTATCAGACTGCCCACGACCAGATCAGGCAGGACTTGGAGAGCTACTACAAGTTCCGCCACAACGGCTCCACCGACGGCCTCCAGCAGCTCATCGACAAGCACAAGAGGCAGTAGGCGAAGGCAGTAGACAGTAGTCAGTAGAAAATTCGGGGCCGCGCGTTGAACTTCACAGGCTCGACGCGCGGCCCCGAACCTACTGACTACTGACTACTGTCTACTGTCTACTTCTTTTGCTATACTTCGCCCCGCCTCCGGCCCGTGTCTACAGGTCGTCGCCTCTCACAGGCGAACCAGCCCGCGTTCGTCGAACCTGCTTTCTCGGGAAGTGCAGTGTCCCGCAGGAGAATCCCGCCATGACAAGACTGTGGAAGAGCGCTTTGTTCCGGCTGCCACTCCTCCTCGCCGTCCTGCTCGCGCCGCTTTCGGCGCGGGCCGCCGACTTCAAGCGCGAGGTCATCTACCAGATCATCACCGACCGCTTCTTCGACGGCAGTTCCACCAACAACAACCCCGCGCAGTCGTCCGGCCTCTACGACTCGACCAAGACCAACTGGCGCGCCTACTGGGGCGGCGACCTTCAGGGCATCCAGCAGAAGCTCTCCTACCTCGCCGGCATGGGCGTCACCGCCATCTGGATTTCGCCCCCCGTCGATAACCTCAACGCCAACATCCCCGACGGCAACGGCAACCCGACCGCCTCCTACCACGGCTATCAGGGCCGCGACTTCAAGCGCATCGAGGAGCACTCGGGCGACGCCTCGAACGCGTGGACGGCCTTCGACAATCTGGTCACGGCCGCGCACGCCGCCGGCATCAAGGTCATCGTGGACTTCGCGCCCAACCACTCGACGCAGGACAACGCCGGCGAGTTCGGCGCGCTCTACGACAACGGAACCTTCCTCGGCAACTACTCGAACGACACCAACGGCTACTTCCACCACAACGGCAACATCCAGAACTGGGACGACCGCTATCAGGTGCAGTATTACACCCTCTTCAACCTCGCCGACATCAATCAGGCGAACCCGACGATGGACGCCTACATGAAGGCTTCGGCCAAGCTCTTTCAGGATCACGGCGTGGACGGCTTCCGCGTGGACGCCATCAAGCACATCACGTGGGGCTGGCAGTACTCGCTCGCCAACTCCATCTACTCCCACAAGGACAGCTTCCTCTTCGGCGAGTGGTACCAGACCTCGACCGGCGACCCGCTCTACCGCGACTCCTACAAGTACGCCAACAAGAGCGGCATCTCGATGCTCGACTTCCCCCTGAACACGGCGATCCGCAACGTCTTCGGCTCGAACGCGAACATGTCCGAGCTGGAGGGCGTGCTCGCCGCCGAGGCGGCCGACTTCACGTGGGACGAAGACCTCGTCACCTTCATCGACAACCACGACATGACGCGCTTCCCCACCGTCAACAGCAACCAGACCCGCCTCCATCAGGCGCTCGCCTTCATCCTCACGCAGCGCGGCATCCCCTGCATCTACTACGGCACC
>DATMVI010000325.1:0-12965 GCA_035563275.1 Pyrinomonadaceae bacterium | reverse complement strand
CGACCCGCGCAGCGCGCCGCGTCTGCGCCGCCGCAGAGGCGTGCCGCCGCCCGAGGCGCGCGCGGCCGACGGCGGGGGGGAGACGCCCTTTTGATCGCGCAGCGCTGCCCCAAATGCCGGAGCCGCCGCGTCCGGCGCGGCTACACCGACACGCCGCTGCTGCTGCGCCTGATTGGCGTTTACAACCTCTTGTGCGACAATTGCAACCTCCTGTTCAGGGGCTTCGCCGTCCCCGGCACGGTGCCCGAGCGGGGCAGTCGCCGGAGGCGGCGCGGCGCGCGCGGCCGGCCCGGCCCGCACCGCGCCGGAGATTAACTTGCGGGAGGCCGGGCAGCCGCTTCGCCCGGCCCGGCATCTACGTTTGGTTCCACACGCTGGAGGCCCCGTTCCGAAACCCGACGCGGAACCTCGACCTCGTCACCCACAGGAAGAAGAATTATGAGAGTCAGAAGCCTTTTGCTCGCGCTCGCCCTCTGCGCCGCCGCGGCGCCGGCCCTCGCGCAGGACGGCGCGGCCTCGGTGCCGCAGGTCAGCGCGCCCGCCTCGGCCGGCGCGGCGATGGACGTGATGGGCATCAAGAAGTACCTGCTCGGCCCCGGCGACCAGCTCGACCTGCGCGTCTTCAACGAGCCGCAGTTCAACGGCGTGCTTCAGGTCAACGACGAGGGCAACGTCGAGGTGCCGTTCGTCGATCAGCCGATCCCGGCCCGCTGCCGCACCGACCGCGAGATCAAGGGCGACATCGTCGCCGCGCTCGCCAAGTTCCTGAACAAGCCGCAGGTGAGCCTGCGCGTCACCGAGATGCGCAGCCGGCCGCCGGCCGTCGTCTTCGGCGCGGTGCGCTCGCCCTCGCGCGTGCAGATGCAGCGGCGCGCCCGCCTGCTCGAACTGCTCGCCACCTCGGGCGGCGTGACCGAGGCGGCCGGCGGCGACATCCAGATTTTCCACACCGAGCCGCTGATGTGCCCGGAGCCGGGCGACGAAGACGCGCGCCCGCTCGCCAGCCTCGTCTCCGACGACCCGACGCAGCTGCCCTACGAGGTCTACAGCATCACCGACCTCAAGCTGGGCAAGGAAGAGGCCAACCCGATGATCCGCCCCGGCGACATCGTCATCGTGCAGGAGGCCAAGCCGGTCTACCTCGTCGGCGCGGTCGTCTCGCCGCAGGGCCTCTACATCCGCGAGGGCAGCCTCCAACTGCTGCAAGCCATCGCGATGGTCGGCGGCCTGCGCAAGGAGGCGAAGGCCAGCGAGGTCATCATCCACCGCCGCAAGGGGCGGACGGGCGAGGTCGAGCGCGTGCTCGTTAACTTCAGCGACATCCGCAAGCAGAAGGCGCAGGACATCGCGCTCCAGCCCTACGACGTGATCGAGGTGCCGGACGGCTCGGGCGGCGTCAAGGGTAAGCTCAACGACTACCTGAAGGCCATCATCGGCGGCAGCGTGATGACGCTCGGCCAGTCGATCCCGACCCGCGTCCTTTACTGAGCGCGACGGACGGAGGGGCCGGGTGCCGGGCGTCAGGCGACGGGGGGAAGCGGCTCGCCTTTCCCCGCCGCCTGACGCCCGGCACCCGGCCCCTTGTTTTTGCGCGGCGGGGGGCTGTGGTACATTAGCTTTTTCGTCCGATGCGCTGATTTCCGAGGAGAGTTACCGAGATGAGCAGAAACGTCGAGAGGGGCGCGGCGGCGGCGCGGACGCGCCGGAAGAGCCGCCGCAAGTCGCTCCTGTGGATCGGGCTGGTCGCGGCCGTGGTGATCGTGCTGCTGGTGCTTGAGCAGGTGGCCTTGCTCTACGTGCTCGCCACGCTCAGCGTCGCGGCGCTGCTCGCCATCGTCGCCTTCGCCGACCTGCGCGGCGCGCGTCAGGCGACCGAGCAGCTCGCGCCCGGCGACGACTCGGCCGCCATTGCCGACCGCACCGCCAAAACCGCCGCCGCCACCTCCTTCGGCTCCACCTCCCCCCGCCCCGTCCGCGACAGCCGGCGCAGATAAATAAGCGAAGGGTGACGGGCGGCGGGCGTCGGGTTAAAGGCGACTCGTCCTTACCCGGCGCCCGACGCCCGCCTCCCTTTTTTTGTGTTTGAAGTCGCGCCCGCCGCCTTGCTATGATGACTAGGCTGCCGCGGCCGGCAGCGCCCCGCCTCTTCGGAGCCTTCGCCTCTCCTCGGAAGCTGTTTCCCTGACCCATATTCCCCGCCGCGCAAGGAGTGTCTTTAATGCGTCTGACGGCTACGCTGCTGTTGCTCGCCGCCTTCCTCATCGGCCCGGCCGTCCCCGCCCGGCCCTACACCTTACAGCTCGACCGCGCCGCGGCCTTCCAGATCAAGTGGCCGGCGACGACCATCACCTTCGCCCTCTCGGCCTCGCTCAACTCGCCGCCGCCCAACATCCGCGCCGGCAGCGACGTGATCGGCGCGGCGCGGCGCGCGCTCCAGCGCTGGTCTGAGGCGGCCGACCTCCAGTTCAACGTCGTCGCCTCCTCAGAGGAGGCCGTGCTACAGGACGGCGTCAACCTCATCACGGTCTCGCCCGTCAACGGGCCGCTCTTCGGCGGCGTCGATCAGCCCGGCAACACGCGCGTCTTCTCCAGCACCGTCTCGCAGGGGTCGCCCGCCTTCCTCCCCATCCTCGAAGCCGACATCGCCGTCAACCCCAACGCGACCTTCTCGACCGACGGAACCCCCGGCACCTACGACCTCGAAACCACCTTCACGCACGAGATCGGCCACGCGCTCGGCCTCGAACACTCGGGGCTGACCGCCGCCGTGATGCAGCCGCGCCAAGCGCGCAACGGAACCTTCGACCTGCCGGCCCTGCGCCGCCGCGTGCTGGCCGACGACGACCGCGCCGGCCTGCGCGCCCTCTACGGCCCCTCGCGCGGCCTCGGCGAACTGCGCGGGACGGTGCGCAACGTCGGCGGCGCGCCCTTCTTCGGCGCGCACGTCGTGGCCGAGGACGCGGCGACGGGCCGCGCCGTCGCCACCAACATCACGCTGCCCGACGGAACCTACAGGATTCAGTCGCTCCCGCCCGGCAGCTACCGCGTCGTCGTCGAGCCTCTGAACGAGCCGGTGCTGGCCTCGGAAATCCCCTCGCGCAACGGCGCGTATCAGGGCTTGCAGGGGCCGACGCCCGACCTGCGGACGCTCGAATTCCCGGCCGTCTCCGTCGGGGCCGACCTCGTGACCACCCTCGACGTGAGCCTCACGGGCTTCCAGCCCGGCCTCAACCCGCGCTTCGTCGGCGCGAACAACCGGCTCTCGACCGTGCCCCTTCAGGTCGTCCCCGGTCAGACCTTCACGCTCCTCGTCGGCGGCGACAACGTCAACGCGGTGCTCGACGGCACGGACATCCAGATCACCTCGCCCTTCTTCACCGTCAACCCGACCACACTCCAGCGCTTCACCTTTCAGGGCGAGGACGGGCCGGTGCAGGTCTTGGCCGTACAGGTGACGGCGAGCCTCCTGACCGCGCCGGGCGACTACAGCGTGCGGCTCGCGCGGCGCATCGTCCCCGAGGGCCCCGTCGAGGAGGTCGCCTACCTGACCGGCGTGCTGACGGTCGACCTGCCGAACGGCGTGCGGCCCGGCGACCCGAACCTGAGCGACGACGCGCGCTTCTTCGTCGCGCAGCACTACCGCGACTTCCTCTCGCGCGAGCCGGACGCCGGCGGCCTCAACTTCTGGGCGAGCCAGATCGAGGCGTGCGGCGCGGACGCGGCCTGCCGGCGGAGCCGCCGCGTCAACGTCTCGGCCGCCTTCTTCCTCTCCATCGAGTTCCAGAACACGGGCTACTTCGTCTTCCGCGTCTATCAGGCGGCCTTCGGCGACATCCCCGGCGCGCCCGTCCCCGTGCGCTTCAACGAGTTCTTCGCCGACACGCAGCGCATCGGGCGCGGCATCGTGGTCGGGCAGGGCGACTGGGAGCAGCGGCTGGCGGCGAACAAGCGCGCCTTCGTGCTCGAACTGGTCAACCGCCCCGAGTTCCTCGCGCGCTACCCGGCGACGCTCAGCCCGGCGCAGTTCGTGGACGAGCTGAACCGCAACGCGGGCGGCGCGCTCTCGGCCGACGAGCGCGAACGGCTCGTGCAGGAGCTTTCGGCGGACAACACGGCGCAGGGCCGCGCCAACGTCCTGCGTCAGGTGGCCGAGGACGCCGACCTCGTGCAGCGCGAGTTCAACTCGGCCTTCGTGCTCATGCAGTACTTCGGCTACCTGCGCCGCAACCCCGACGACGGAGGCAACCAGAACTTCGGCGGCTACTTCTTCTGGCTCGACAAGCTCAACGACTTCAACGGCGACTTCGTGGCGGCCGAGATGGTCAGGGCCTTCATCGAATCCATCGAGTACCGCCAGCGCTTCGGGCAGTGACGAAGCGCTGAGGTAAGAAGGGGGCCGCGGGCGGAGGCGGGCCGGTCGAGTGTTGATGACACTCGACCGGCCCGCCCCCGCCCGCGGCCCCCTTCTTACCGGGCCTCGCTCGCCGGCCGGCATCGGCCGCTTGCGGGCAAAAAATAAGGGCGGAGGGAGTTGAGGCTCCTCCGCCCTTGGCAGGCCGCCTGACCTTTGTCGGGAGTCAGGCGATCTCTCCCGTGAGTGTCTTGCTTCAGTCGCCGAAGGCGATGCCGTCGCCGAAAGCGATGCCGCCGCTGTAGACGATGCCGTCGCCGAAGGCAATCCCGTCACCGAAGGCGATGCCGTCGCCGAACGCGATGCCGTTGCCGAGCAGGCTGTCGCCGAAGGCAATCCCGTCGCCGAAGGCGATGCCGTCGCCGAGCATGATGCCGCCGCTGAAGACGATGCCGTCCGACATCACGAACTGGTCGCCGAGCATGATGCCGCCGCTGAAGACGATGCCGCTCGCGGTCGTCCCGTCGGGGAGGGCGATGCTGTCGCTCCGCTTGAGGCTGTCGCCGAAAGCGATGCCGTCGCCGAAGGCGATGCCGTCACCGAAAGCGATCCCGTCGCCGAAGGCGATGCCGCCGCTGAAGACGATGCCGTCGCCCGACATCAGCGCGTCGCCGAAGGCGATGCCGTTCGTCAGGATGATGCCGTCGCTCATCACCCGGCTGTCGCCGAGGACGGTGTTGCTGCCGATGACGGTGCCGCCGCTGTAGACGATGCCGTCACCGAGCATGATGCCGCCGCTGTAGACGATGCCGCTGGCGCTCGTGTAGCCGTCGCCGAGCATGATGCCGTTCGAGACGATGGCGCCGTCGGCGTAGACGATGCCGTCGGCGTAGACGATGCCGTCGCCGAAGGCGATGCCGTTGACCATCACG
The DNA here is from genome assembly GCA_035563275.1 of Pyrinomonadaceae bacterium. Classification (GTDB taxonomy): domain Bacteria; phylum Acidobacteriota; class Blastocatellia; order Pyrinomonadales; family Pyrinomonadaceae; genus QHXN01. The sequence goes on along the minus strand of DATMVI010000325.1, from coordinate 7,682 downwards.
GGGCGGTCGCCGTAGATGATGCCGGTCGAGTAGAGCACGCGGTTGGCGTTCGTCACGGCCTCGCCGCCGATGCGGAACGGGCCGGAGACGGAGCCGAGCGTGACGTTGGGGCGCAGCACTTGGCTGCCGGCGCGCAGCTTGTCGGCGTTCGGGACGACGGCGCGCGCCAGCGCCACGGCCGCCGCGGCGTTGACCTGACCCGCGCCCTGCGTGAGCAGGTTCTGGAGCTTGCTGCCGAACAGCGCGGCGGGGAGAGCGTCGGCCGTGCGCGTCAGCGAGGCTTTGACCAGCGCGGGGGTCAGGGACTTGTTGGCTTCCAGCATCAGCGCGACCGTGCCGCTGACGATGGGGGCCGAGAAGGAAGTGCCGTAGTAGCTGTAGTAGGCGTTGCGGAGCGCGCCGCCGGCCGTCGCCGTGACGACGCGGTCGGGCACGTCAACGGCCATCCGCGGCGTGCCGTCCTGCGACATGGGCGCCACGACGCCGCGCCCCGGGGCGACGAGGTCGGGCTTGGCGTAGTGGTCGAAGCGGGTCGGGCCTTTGGAGGAGAACTGCGCCATCCGGTCGTCGGAGCGGCGGGCCGTGGCGGACGAGTCCGAAGCGCCGACCGTGATGACGTAGGGGCTGTTGCCGGGGCTGTTGATGCCGCCGTAGACCGGGCGGTAGAGCGGCGTGCCGTCTTCCCTCTGGCCGATGACCTCTTCGGTGCGGCCGAGGTTGCCGGCGCTGGCGACGACGACGAGGCCCGACTTGACGGCGCGCTCGACGGCGCGGGCCAGCGGGTCGGTCAGGATCGACTCGCGGACGGGAGCGCCGAGGCTCATGTTGAGGACGCGGATGTTGAAGCGCTTCTGGTTGACGATGGCCCAATCGACGGCGGCCAGCACGCCGCTCGTCGCGCCCGAGCCGTCGTCGCCGAGCACCTTGAGGTCGATGAGGCTGGCCTCGGGGGCGATGCCGACGTAGTTGCCCGCGTAGCCGCGCGAGGCCGCGCCGCTGCCGGCCGCCACGCCCGCCACGCCCGTGCCGTGGCCGTACTTGTCGCCGAACGCGATGCCGTCGCCGAAGGCGATCCCGTCGGCCTGCGACTGGCCGGCCTTGTTCGTGAAGTCCACGGCGGCGACGACGCGCGACTTGCCGTTCTTCCCCGCGAGGTCGGGGTGGCTGCTGATGCCGCTGTCGATGATGGCGATGCCGACGCCCTTGCCCGTGACGCCGGGGGTGCCCTTCACACCCGCCTGCGCCAGGGCCGCGCCGGTCGTCTCGCGCGTCAGCGCCAACTGCGCCGTGACCCTGCGGTCGGGCGAGACGTACTCGACGTCGGCGCGCGCGGCCAGTTCCGCCAGTGAGGCGCGGGGAACGGTGGCCGTCACGGCGTCGAGCGCCTGAAACGAGCGGCCCTTGCGGCCGCCCTTGCTGTTGATGGCGTTGTCGTGAGAGGAGTTGGGGCGTCCTTTGGTCTGGATGACCACCGTCACCATCTCGCCGGCCGCGCCGTCCGCCGTGAACTCCGGCGCGAGCTTGGAACGGCGCTCTTGGGATTTGCCGTTCTGCTTGGCCGGGGCGGCGTGGGCCGCGAGCGGGGCGACGAAGGTGGCGACGAGGGCGAGGGCGATAAAACCGGAAGTGATACGACGCAACATTTGGGGTTCCTTCTTTCGTGGCCGCCCCTTCGCGCTGCCCGCGCGTCCTGGGGGATGGGGGCGACCGGTCTTTCAAACTTCCAACCGACCGTTGAAGGGTTCCGCGCCGACCGTGAGAGGTCATAACCAAGAGTTCTAGGCCGCATCACTCTTGTCCGCGGAACCCTTTCAACGATCTGCCATGCCCCTAGTTCAACCGCCGTGCCACACCCCGACCTCCCCCCACCGACCCTAAAACACACGATTTCCAAGGACTTTCGCCGCCCCGTAACCCCCTCCCAACCACACCCCACCCCCCGGCCATGGATACCACGTATCCAACCTCCTGCAACCCCCCTTGCATATCCAATTTTTATTAAGAATTTCCTATACAGGTAAGGATGTATACGCGCTACACAGTGGTAACGGTGTATACAGCGAAAGGGCTTTGCCTCACGATAGGCTCTTGCCCCACGATTCGGCGGCTTGCCTCACGATTATTTAGGGGTGGGGCTTCCGCAAGTTTTCCGGCGCAAGTTTTCCGACCTCACGTATAATGCGCGGCGCGGGGTCGCGGCGCTTCGGCGCGCGTATCGTTCGGGCTTCGGCCCGGGGCCTCCGAACGGGGCCGTCCTACCGCTTTACGCTGGTCAGTGAAAGCCTGACACACGGCCCCGCCTTATTCCTTCGGCTCTTTGATGATGCTCCGCAGCCGCTTCTCCCGCGGTGCCCGCTTTTCCGCCAGCTTCTTATGCCGCTGACTCAGCATCGTCCCGAGCGTCTGGTGCGTCAGCCCGAGAAGTTTGGCCGCCCTCGTCACGCTCCCGCCCGCCTCGTCTAAAGCCTGCTCTATCAGCTTGGCCTCGAACTCCTGCACGGCGTTATAGAAGGTAAAGTTCTTATCGTGCAGATTAACGTCCGCCAGCCGCCGCATTACGATGCGGGCCGCCGCGCGAAGCCTCGCTATGTCTTCGGCGTCTTGCGTGTCCTTTAACAATTCGTCGGCGCGGCGGTAGAGTTGATAAAGCTCCTTCGCAGGGATTACACGACGCGCCCCGTGTTCTTCGATCAACGTGAGCGCGGCCAGCCCCGCGTTAGAGAGTGCCCCCGCCTCTCCGGCGACCCTCACGGCCCGGCGCAGGGAGTTAATAGAGCTTTCGTTGTCTCCGAGCCGCGCCAGTGTCACGCCCTGAGTCGTCAGCCCCTCTGCCAGTAACGCCGCCGCGCCGCCGTGCTCTAGCGTCTGGACGGCGCGCGAGATGACCCGCCCGGCTTCCCGGTATTTCTTCTCGGCCAGAAAGACGCGGGCGCGCGTCTCGTCCACCTGTGCGAGCAGCCCGGCGTCGTTAAGCCTCCGTAGGGCCGCACCCGCGCGGTCTAGGTGTTCGTGCGCCTGCCGGTGGCGTTCTAGCTTGTAGAGCAGGAAAGCTAAGTTGTTTTCGATGGACGCGCAGTAAGCTCCATGCCCTGCCTGCCCGTAGTGATAAATGGCCGCCGTGTATTCAAGGATTGCTTTGTCGGTGTAGTCTTCGCGGCGCTCTGCCTTCCCTAACAACTGATAGACGTTCCCCAGTTCGTTGTGGAAGCCGCCCTGTAGGACGTGCCCCGCGCCCTCGCCGAAGGTCGGAGCTGATTCCGTGAGCAGGCGGAGCGCGTCACTGTAGCGCCCGGCGGAGGCTTCCACTACGACCAAGCGTAGGACGGTCTTGGCCTTTAACTGCCCGTCGCCGCTGATGAGCGCGGAGGCTTCTTCCAACAGCACCCGTGCCTCGTCGTATGCGCCTTCTCGCCAGTAGCACAACGCAAGGTCACTACGTACCGCCGCCGCCCGGTTAAAGTCTCCGAGCCTTTCGAAGATGGCCGCGCTCTCGCTGATTAAGTCTTTCGCGGATTCCTGCGCCCCCGCCGCTTGGCTGCTCGCGCCCATCCAGCCGGACAGAAAGCCGACCTGCAAGAGCACTTCCGCGGCCGTCGCCTCGCCCATGCCTTCGACGTTCGGACGCGCCCCGACGCCCCGCCAGAACTCGCCTAAAGCCTCACGGGCAGCTTCATATTGCCCCGCGTGGATGAGGTCGGCCGCGACCCGGCAGCGAAGCACGGCGCGTTCGTCCTCAGTCAGTGAGGGGCTATCTAGTTCCTTCAGGCGCTCATCTGCTAAAGTCATGTGAGGTAATCCCTTCACGGTGACTGCCGGATTTACGGCCGCCACAACAAAGCCGCCACTCCCTCGCGGGAATGACGGTCACGCCACTCAACAACTTCATATCAGGAGAAAGAGATGCGGAAGACTTTGCTGACAGCCGGGCTAGTGCTGATTCTTAGCAGCCCCACGTTTGCGGGCATCATTCACACGCCCTCGGTGACTCAACCGCCGCCGAGCGCTACGGAGGAACAGGGCGAGATGCGCGCCACGTCACCGGAGGCGGAAGGCGGTCTGCTAGACCTGCTCGGAAGCTTGCTCGCGCTCTTCTAGTCCGCACGACAGCCTAGCCGGGGACAAGCTGCCTTCGCGGCGGCTAGGCTGTGGTGTGCTTTGTGGGCGTTGGGTAGAGGCGAGACGCCCACGGGCGGGAGAGTAACCCCATGCAGATTTTATTGCAACAGATTTCTACGCGACTTCGGCCCAGAACTTCGGCTTGAGGTTTGGCTCGTACATGCTCTGTATGAGCACGACTATGTTGTGGCAGAGCACCTTGCGCAGCGTCTCGTTGATCTGCGCCGTCGGCGTCTTACTCCTCAAACTCGCTTTAAGCCTGTCTCGCTTGTCGTCGGAGGTTGCGGCCGGGTCAGGTGAGTGTTTCGGAGGCGTTGGCGGGTTCGAGGAGAGGGTTGGGTGTGGTTTTGAGGACGCGGGTGAGGGGGAAGATGTCTACTTTGATGGCGTCGGCGTAGTGGAGGAGGGGTTGGCCGGGCGGGGCGGGGAGGCCGAGGGCTTCGAGGACGTTGGAGTCGTGGGAGTCGAGGGCGGCGTGGCGCAGGGGCCACGGGGCGTGGGCGATGCGGAGGCGGTAGAGTTGTTCGCGCTCGGCCGTGTAGAGGCAGTAGCGCTCGGTGAGGAAGAAGGTGAGCGAGTCGGGTTCGGACTGCGGGAGCGGTTCGTCGAACGTCCACGAGGCGCGGAAGGCGGCGGGGCCGGAGGGGCGCGCGTCGCGGTCGGAGGCATAGTCGATGGCGCGGCCGCGCTGGCCGAGGCTCATGCGGGCGGGGTAGTAGGGGAGGAGGAAGAAGTGGCGCGCGCCCCACGCGGCGAGGGGGCTGTTGATGTCCATCGAGAGGAAGAGGACGCCGGGCACGCCGTCGAAGTGGACGTAGGTGCGGACGTTCAGCTCGTGGAAGGAGCTGAAGCCGGGGCAGGGCGGCGTCACGTAGGGGCGCACGCCCCACATCGTGAAGGGCACGACGCCGACCCAAGCCTGCCCCTCGAAGGTGTCGATGGAGAGCATCGGCGGGACGAGCGGGCGCAGGAGGCTCGGCGCGACGGGCCAGTGCATGAAGAGGAGCTTGCCCCACCACTGACGCATCAGCGGCAGCCCGCGCGGTCGTTTCACGATGGAGAGGCGGTCGATCGAGTGGCTCTGCATGGTCGGGTCGGTTCGCGTTCGGCGGTCGTCAGCCGGCGGCCGGTACGCCGGGCCTAATGTGACCCGGCCGCCGGCGGAGGGGGCCGGAGCCGGCCGGGCCGCGCGTCGTCGATGACGAAATTTGACATCGCGTCGGGGGCAAAGAATAATGCCTCGCCTTTAGCGTCTGATGACTTGGGCGTCTTAATTATTAGGGCCTCGCCGTCGGAGTCTTAATTACTCCGGCCGCGGAATCTTTCTTCGACGGGCCGCCGAACCAGATGAAGTTGACAGCCGCGCTCGCCCTCATGCTCGCCCTCGAACTCTGCGCGCCCGTGGCGCAGGTCAGCAAGGATAACCCGAAATCGCCCGGGCCGCCGCAAAAAGTCGCGGCGCCGGCGGCCGTCGTCGCCATCGACCCCGGCCACCCGTCCGAAGTCTCCAGCGGCCGCGTCGTGCAGCACGGGACGAACGAGACGGAGGTCGCGTGGGCCGTGGCGCTCAAGCTGCGCGAGTCGCTGGAGGCGCGCGGCTACGAGGTGGTTTTGACGAAGTCGCGCGAGGACGAGCTGGTCAGGAACCGCGACCGGGCCGAGGTGGCGAACCGCGCGCGGGCCGCGCTGATGGTGCGCCTGCACTGCGACGCCAGCGTCGAGAGCGGCTTCGCCGTCTACTACCCCGACCGCGCGGGGCGCGCGCGCGACGGGAGGGTCGGGCCGGGGCGGGCCGTCATCGAAGGGAGCCGGCGGGCGGCCGAGTCCGTGCGCGCCGCGATGGCCGAGGGGCTCGGCGAGGATTTGCGCGACAACGGCGTGCGCACCGACTACCAGACGAAGGTCGGGCGCGAGCAGGGCGGCGCGCTCACGGGGTCGATCTACTCGCAGGTGCCGGTCGTCACCGTCGAGATGGTTGTCCTCAGCGACGCGGGTGATGCAGAATTCATCAAGGCCGAGGAGGGGCGGCGGCGGATGGCCGAGGCGATTGCCGACGGCGTCGCCCGCTTCCTCGCGGCGGAAACGAAAAAATGAGTTTCGAGGTTCAAGTTCCGGGTTCCGAGTTCGTTCAGCGTGAGCCGAGAGGTCAGGCGTAAGCCGGACGAACCCGGAACTCGAAACTTCTGTTAAGGAGTCCCCCGATGGCCTTCACGCACACGAAACTACGGCGCACGTTAATCGCGCTGGCGCTCGCGGTCGTCCCGGCGCTGGCGCTCGCGGCGGCGCGGCAGGAGAACAGGTTCGAGAAGCTTCAGACGCTCGACTTCTCGAAGCAGCGGCTCGCGCGCGAGCAGTTGAAGGATTTGACGCTCTGGGACTTGCAGATGTTGCGCGGCGTCGTCTTCGGCCGGCACGGGCGCGTCTTCAAAGACCGGGACATACAGGGTTACCTGCGCGAGCAGGCTTGGTACAAGCCGAAGCCCGACTTCGCCAACTCCGCCCTCAACGAGACGGAGCGCGCCAACCTCGACCTCATCCGCGAGCTGGAGGCGGCGCAGCACGAGAAGATCGAGCCGGGCGACCTGCGCTGGTGGCAGACGCGCGCGATGACGGCCGACAACCTCGGCACGCACACCGCCGCCGAGTGGCGCATCCTGCGCGCCGAGGTCGAGGCCGTCCACGGCAAGCGCTTCGACGACCAGCCGTGGCTCCAGCAGTATTTCGAGGAGCGCTACTGGTACAAGCCCGACCCGGCCTACGACGCCAAGCGCCTGTCGGCCACCGAGCGGCGCAACCTCGCCGCCATCGACGCCGCTTCGCGCCGCGGCCGGCAGGTCGCCATCTCGCCCGGCGACCTCGAACACTACGAGAACCGCGAGATCAGCGAGCAGATGCTCGGCGGCCTCAGCCTCCACGAGCTGCGCCTGCTGCGCAACGAAATCTACGCGCGCCGCGGCCGCCAGTTCCGCACCGAGTGGCTGGCGCAGTACTTCTGGAGCCAGCCGTGGTACACGGCGCGCGAGGAGGAGGGCGAGCCGGAGCTCTCGGCCGTCGAAAAGAAGAACGTCGAGACCATCGTCGCCTACGAGCGCAGGGTCAAGGACGAGCTGAGCCGCCGGCCGATCCAGCGCGGCCTGCTCGAAGGCATGTTCCTCGAAGACGCGCGCAAGCTCCGGCAGGAGATTTACGCGCGCCACGGCAAGGTCTTCGCCGACCGCTGGCTCCAGAAATATTTCGAGAGCTTCGACTGGTACAAACGAAACCCCGGATACTCCGACGCCGTCCTCACGCAGGTCGAGCGCCAGAACATCGCCGCCATCGCCGCCTACGAGAAGAAGGCGACCAGCGTCCTCGACGCCGTCGAGGGTTGATAAGGCAGACTTGAGTCCCGCGTGCCGGGACGGAAAAGAAATGATGAATGCGGAGCGCAGAATGCGGAATTAAAGAGCCTCTCTTCATTCCGCATTCTGCGCTCTGACTTCTGCGCTTAGCGATGCTTTGTCCTAACTGTCAGGCTCCTCTGCGCGAGGGCGTGGCGTTCTGCACGCGCTGCGGGGCGCGCACGT